>JBJOQA010000147.1:0-3354 GCA_046050225.1 Bacteroidota bacterium
TTTTCAATTTCAGCTTGCATCACATAACCGCAAATTCTGTCTTGAAAAAACTGTCCCATTACCGCTGTTGAAGCGTGCGAGCGGTGAGCTGTACCAAAAGCATCATTCACCCAAACATCCCCCAAATTGGCTAAACGCTTGGCAAAATCAGCATCACCTTTTTCTTCTTCTTTATAAAAACGAAGATTTTCTAACAGTAAAACTTCACCACCGCGGAGCATACCAGCTGTTAATAAAGCTTGCTCGCCAATACAATCATCGGCAAAAAATACTTTGGTTTCTGCCAAGCCTTCTTTAGCCAATAACTCATGCAGATGTTTTACTAAATGCTTTAAAGAGTATTTGTCAGTTGGACCATCTTTAGGACGACCTAAATGACTCATAATAATGGCACTTCCCCCATCTTTCAAAATTTTACTTAATGTGGGAATAGTTGCGCGCATCCGATTATCATCAGTGATTTGAAATTCGGCATTTAAGGGTACATTAAAATCAACTCTAATCAAGGCTTTATGCCCGTTGAAATTAAATGAAGAAAATTTACTCATACAATTGATTATTAAGTTATTATTACGAATATATGCAATTAAAAGGATAAAAAATTGGCCTTTTTATTGCATCATTCAAGGTTTCGGTATATGAAAAAACCTTCCATGAACGGAAGGTTTTTTCGTTTAATATTGTTTTGATATGCTATCAAATACAGTTTGCATATGCTATATTAGCTAATCAACCCTGCAAAGAAACTAACGGTACGTACCAATTGAGATACATAACTCATTTCGTTATCATACCAGCTAACGGTTTTAACCAATTGCTGATCGCCAACGGTTAATACTTTAGTTTGAGTGGCATCAAACAATGAACCATAAGAAGTACCAATGATATCAGAACTTACAATTTCATCTTCTGTATAGCCAAAACTTTCGTTGCTAGCAGCTTTCATAGCGGCATTGATTTCTTCAACAGTAACTTTTTTACCTAGGATAGAAGTCAATTCAGTTAATGAACCGGTAATGGTTGGAACTCGTTGAGCGCTACCATCTAATTTGCCTTTCAATTCAGGCAATACCAAACCGATTGCTTTTGCAGCACCGGTGCTGTTAGGAACGATGTTTGCGGCAGCGGCACGTGCACGACGTAAATCACCTTTTGCATGCGGCGCATCCAAGGTATTTTGATCGTTCGTATAAGCGTGAATGGTAGTCATGATACCTGTACTGATACCAAATTGATCATTCAATACTTTTGCCATTGGTGCTAAACAGTTGGTTGTACAACTTGCACAACTGATGATTGTTTCGCTACCATCCAAAATTGCATGGTTAACATTATAAACAACAGTTTTCAAATCACCGGTTGCCGGAGCAGAAATAACTACTCTTTTTGCACCTGCCGTAATATGTGCTTCTGCTTTTGCTTTATCGGTAAAGAAACCGGTACTTTCAATTACCACATCAACCTCGTGGCTTCCCCATGGAATTTGAGCCGGATCTTTTTGTGCGTAAATTTTAACTTCATGACCGTCTACAATGATAGAGTTTTCGGTTGCTTGAACATCCTGCTCAAAGCGACCTTGTGCACTATCGTATTTCAACAAGTGAGCTAACACTTTTGGACTGGTTAAATCGTTGATGGCAACCACATCAATTCCTTTCATGTTATAGATTTGGCGAAAAACCAAACGGCCGATACGGCCAAAACCATTGATTGCTACTTTTACTGAACTCATAATGAATAATTTTTAATTTGACGAGGCAAAGGTAATAAGGTTTGTAATATAAAAGCCCCTTTTTTTAGGGGCTTTTTAATAATGTGATTGTTTAGTGCATAATTTCTATAGACCAATTGGGTTACTTTACGGTAAAAATAGATTCATCTACCGGTTTATTCACCTCAATATTAGAGAATACAATTGTACCTCTTGGGTTGGTTTGAGAGTAAGGATAAACATAACCATCTGCGTTTTTTTTGAAATCACTATAGGTTGTTTCCATTTCTTGTTCCCCTTCCGGTGTTTTTGCCATCGTAATAGATTTTACACGATAATAAGTAGTAGCATCAATAAAACTGGTAGTCACTTTTCCGGATGCAGTTGTCACTTTAATTTTAAAACAATCTACATTATCTACTTTTTCTTTTCCTAGTAATTCAACGGTGTTTCCTTTCTCTTTATAATTGTAAACAGCTCCTTGAACATCTAAAGTATTTTGTGCATTTTTCACATCTTCAGCCGGCACTTCTTCAGGTGCAGATTGACCTGCAAATGGCATAAAATTCCAGCCCTTTGTGGTATTCATGATTTGATACCCCTCACCCATTCCCGGTACAGCAATATCAACCCTTGATCCTACGCCGTGCAAAACGGTTGTAGTAATATTTACATCAATTCCATTGGTACTTAAAGAGCCCTCCATTTTTAATGATTTTAATTGGGCGATTTTGTCTTTTCCGCCAATTGCATCCAAGTGCTTGTTAATGACTTCATCAACCGTTTGGGCGTTACTAAATTGAACTGATACTAAGAATAATACCAGTAAACTAAACATAATCAGATGTTTCATGTTGCTTTTTTAAAGATGAGAATTTATTATTCGGGCTTAAAATATTTTGCATCAATTGATTTATTCAATTCAATTTTATCAAAGGTGGTACCACCCCCACCTCTGCCTTGACCATTTGCAGATTTGATCTCAATATTGTGCGGAATCAAAACCCCATCTACTGCTTTATAATCATTGTATACGGTAATCGTTTCAGGTATTTCACGCTTTTCACCTTCAGTAGCGTTTCCAGCCGGAGCACCACCCCCACCGGTATTCGTTCTACGTCCACCACCCATCATACCGCCACCACCTTTTGTAGACGATTGAACCAATAAATAAGATGTAGCATCAATCCAATAATTTATATCACGTCCGTTTGCGGGTGTCAATTTTATTTTATAACAAAGTTTTCCATCTAAAGTGTCCTTTTTTACTAATTCAACTTTATGCCCTTTTGCAGCATAGTCAAACAAGGGACCCACAATATCTAATTCACCTTGCATATTTTTAACAGCTTCAGCCGGTAATTGATTGGCTGTTTGTGCTCGCATGGGAATAAAATTCCAAGCTTCTTGATCGGTAACTAAGAAAAAACCGGTTGCACCGGCCATATCAAATTCAGTTCTACTTAACTTACCTTGAACCTTCATTACGCGTACCGTAACTTCATTGCCCATCATTTCTCTGCTGCCTTCCATATAAACACTTTGCACGGCAGCTAATTTTTCCTTGCCACCTCTAGCCAATGTATATTTGTCAATAATTTCATCTGCTGTTTGCGCAATTGCAAATAAAGGTGTGGCACATA
>JBJOQA010000148.1:0-9582 GCA_046050225.1 Bacteroidota bacterium
ATTGTTTGAGATTGATAAGATTTCGCTGCAGTAGCCAGTCCGGCATTTAAATCCCCATTATATAATCTTGTATTAAGATCCGCCGAAAATATTTGCACCGTATCTTTTTGATAAACCACCAAAACACGGTTATCGGGGAAAATGCCCATCGCTACCGGAATATTACCGGTTATGCCTGTATAAGTCCATGCGGTAATTGCCGTTCCGGTAGGATTGAGTCTATATAATACTGCTGTTTTATTTTTTCCGGCAGAAACGGCCGTATAAACATAAGAGCCTGAAAAACCGGGCAAAACGCCGCTCATATAGCCAGCATCTATAGCTTCATTGGTTACGCCGCAAGCATAAACCTCGCTGGCCGCATTTACAGCGATGGCATATAAGTATTCATCAAAAGTTTTTGTATTATTATGTACATAGGTAGACCAAACCATTACCGGATCAATCACCAATGGAATCGATTCCTCAAACCCGTCTTCCACCTGATAGCCAATAGTTGATTTATCGGTTTGTACCATCGTTGTGGCAAAAGTTTTTTTTCCGGCAGCCGTCATTTGAAAAGTTTCGGGAATAACAATTTTCAAATTTTGCTTTGCGAGTTTAACCAATAAACTACCATCACGCTGCAGTTTAAGCCCATTTGTACCTTCAAAATTCATCTGAATTTTTTGATAATCTTTCGCCTTACTCACCAACCAATCAAATTCTAAACTGGCACCCTCGCCTGCATACATTCTTAAGTCAATTCCCGGGTAAACATTCCGTAAAAATATTTCTTGATAGATTTTGGGCTGAATCACTCTTTCGCCCAAATGATAAGTACCTTGAACAGGAGAACGATGATTGGCTTCGATGGTCCATTGATTGGTTGAACCCGGAAATTTGACATCCACCACCTGCATGCCATAATCTTTGCCATCCTTTGTTTGGCGCGTAACCAATCTTAATTTATTTTGATAAACACCCATGGAACCAAAACTTGTTCTCCATCCATACAATACGGCTGAATTACCAAATTGGCCTAAATTCTCTTCAAACCAAATCGTTTGTTCTGATTGTTTTAATAAAGATTGAAAATCTAATTGTTGCTGAGCCGGAACACTTTCTTGGGCAAAAGTCACTTTAATGCTTGCGAGCAATAATGCAGCAAGAATAAGTCGCAGAATGATTTTGGGTCCTCTTGGCGAGTTAAAAAATAACAGCGGTGAGAGTGATGCGTAAAAATCTGCATTCATAGGGTTTCAGTTTCATAGGTTTGTTAAGAATTGAAAGTTCAATTCAAAATCAGATACAGGACATTGTAATATTGCAAAAATTAAGCCAATTAAATGTTAATGCGCAATTTTTTCTACTTGTTAAAAAAGGCTACTTAGCAATAATACGTTGACGAATAACGTAGTTTTCCCCTTTTTAGTTTATGTATTCTAGAAATTTTACTATTCCATTTTTTATATAAGCATGAAGGTTTATCCAAATAATTGATAATCATACTATAGCTTAAAATCACCATTTTTAACTCATGCTAGATATTTACTTTCTACTTGAATGATCCTCTTATTAATTTTACCAACTTAAGCATAGGCATCTTATTTAATTTTACGTTCTTTGCAACATGTCGGTATTTATTACTTCACTTAACTCAGGTAGCAACGGCAACTGTTATTATGTTGGCACCCACAACGAAGCTGTTTTGGTTGATGTGGGCCTATCCTGTAGAGAGATTGAAATTCGAATGAAAAAGCTTGGGCTTTCGATGGAAAAAGTAAAAGCAGTTTTTGTATCGCATGAACATACCGATCATATTAAAGGTGTAGCAACCCTGGTAAATCGCTACTACTTACCGTTATACATAACCCCGCCCACGGCTTCCAAATTAAAACTCATTCGACATTTGAGCAGATCCTTTGAAAGCGACCAACCCATTCAAGTAGGCAGTTTTACAGTTACACCCTTTAAGAAATTTCATGATGCGGTTGACCCACATAGTTTTTTAATTAGCGCACATGGAATTCATGTAGGTGTTTTTACTGATATTGGCAGCGTTTGTGATAAATTGACCGAATATTTCAGTAAATGCCATGCAGCTTTTCTCGAATCAAATTATGATGAAGAAATGTTAGAAAATGGAGGCTACCCTATCCATTTAAAAAACAGAATAAGAGGCGGACACGGACATCTTTCAAACAGAGAGGCTTTAACCCTTTTTAAGCAGCATAAAGCCGAACATTTATCCCTGTTATTATTATCACATCTTTCAAAAGAAAATAATAACCCTCAATTGGCATTAGAACTTTTTAGGGCTCATGCTGGTAACACCCATATCGCCGTTGCATCTAGGTATGGTGCAAGTGAAATTTTTGAAGTTTCAGCACCCAATAATCCCAACTCCTCGCTTCCTAAAATAAAACCGGGTATTCAGCAATCCCTTTTTGCTTAGTAAAACATCTAATCTGCCCAACCAACTGTTATAATTATGTGAATAAAACAGCGTAATTAATCTATGGTATAGTTTTTTAGTCTTTAAAGGTAAACAACATATGAAATCATATTTACCACTAAAAAACAAGCGCATGAAAACAAGATATTTACCACTTCCCGGCGTTTCAATTACTGTTCTATTTTCAACTCTTCTACTCAGTTGTTTTGCTGTTCTTCCAAGTCAGGCGCAGCGGCATCGATCAAATGAAGCCACACGCGATGAAAATAACCGACGTGATCCTGTTACCAGACCGGAACATAATAATACACGTCAAGATCGACCAACCAGAACACCTGAAAACATCAATTTTCAAAATCCGCGTCATCGAACCCCAAGTCAACCAACCGTGGTTCATCAAAATCCTACAAGGATTCAACAACAAGAAATTAATCGTACACCAAGAACCGTAAATCAAAGTCCTGTTATTCAAGAAACCAGACAAGAACGAAATACCCCTCGCATCGAACAACGACCTAATACAACCTATAACCGTCAACCAAACTATGCCACAGCCCAACGTCCGGCCTATCGCCCTGTTTATCATCATCAGGCGCGTCCGGTTTACAATCGATACAATCCAAGTTGGCGTTATGGTTGGTTGCCACGTAGACATAGCTGTTATTCAAGCCTCCCGTCCACTTATCTAACCATCCATTTTGGAGGTATCGGATACCGTTATTGGAATGGCGTTTTTTACAACCATTATAACAACCTTTTTACCGTAATTGCACCGCCGGTGGGTATTTATATAAATTTATTGCCGGTAGGACATCGTAAAATTTTTGTTCGTAATTACCCTTATTATTACTACAACGGTACTTACTATGATTATAGAGAAAATAATTATTATGTGGTTTCACCGCCACTGGGGGCAGTAGTAGAAAGTTTACCAGCAGGATATGAAACGGTAGTAATTGAAGGAGAGACTTATTATACCGCAGACGGAGCGCAGTACAAGCCGGTGGTTCAAAGTAACGGAGAAATTTGGTATGAAGTAATTAAAGCAAACAATTAGGGATTTAACAGGATAAGCAAAAGCCGTTGCATTAAAAGCAACGGCTTTTTATTTCAATTCCATTGATAAATAGCTATTAACTTTCTACGAATACCATGCAATAGGATTTGCAAACAGCATTACCTATTTTCATAATTAATTCGTAGCAAATTTTGGTCACCTATAAGCGTTTCTAATAAATACGACTTTCTCCTTTTGCCATCAATAATTTCAATAACTGAAGTATTAGGTGCAATAGATCCAAGATTTTCAGCTACAAATACAATTGCATTAATTCCCGCAACTAAATCCAGTGAAATAAATTGTGGTTGTTTTTTAACCGGCAAACCTTTGGCAACCCATGTGCCATTTAATTGAATAGAAATAGTATCTCCATCCTCAACGGCGTCATCCCAAATGGCTATGGTTAATTTTTTTGAAGAGGAACTAATGTTTCCGATAATTTTATCCGCAACAGAGGAAGCCGTTTTTTCATTTTTGGGCGGGATAAAATCTTGAAACTGGGTTTCTTTATTTTTATCGTGTGCGCAGTAAAATTTTTGTACAATAAAAGTTGCGTTACTATCTACAGCGTTATTAAAATCCAGAAAACTATTTTGCTTGCCAAATACAAATTGAGCCTTTGCTTTTGCGGGTAAATTATTACCAAACTCATCAATAAAAAAAACAACGATGTTTAAGCCGGTATCTAGTAGTATCTCTTCATTAACTAATTTTTTGCTTAGTTCAAAACGATCTAATTGAATACCACCGTTTAATGTTATACTTGCCACATCTGATTTTTTGGCACTTTGCAGATGAAATTGTCCATCACGCGTTGGGAGCATAATTGTGTCTTTCAACCCTAAATAACGCGGAGAAAAACTGCCGCTTAACAATGCGCCCACTGCATCATCCTGCCAGGGCAAGCTATTTTGCTTAGAAAATTGAATTTCTGCTTCTTTAAAAAATTGAATCAAATACTTTTGAAATTTTCTTTGATCGTTCGTTAGGTTACTGTCTGATTTTAAAACAATATTGGTACTTTTCAAAGGAAGCCTCAGTAACGACAGAATGGGTGAACCTTTAAAATCCCTACTTAAATCAAAGGTTCCATTCAACAACTCGGGCAGTTTTCCTAAACTATAAGGGATTTCTTGCAATGCGTATTTTTGTGTACTAATACCTAATTCTCTGGCATTTTTTTTAGCCAATAAAAATTGATAAGTGGCATTAAAATCTTCCGCAACAAAATGAAGTTGCGCAGGAAAAAGAACCCCT
Organism: Bacteroidota bacterium; assembly: GCA_046050225.1. Classification (GTDB taxonomy): domain Bacteria; phylum Bacteroidota; class Bacteroidia; order Chitinophagales; family Chitinophagaceae; genus Ferruginibacter. The sequence continues at coordinate 4,755 of JBJOQA010000148.1, forward strand.
TTTTCACCTTCAGCAATTTTTAACTCAAGATGAATCTTTGAAAATCCATTTAAGTTCGATGCATCCATCACCCAGGTTCCGGGATATACATCTCCTTGCCCATACGATGCGCTAAAAAAAACACAGAATAAAATACAACAAATAATATGCTTCATGTAGCCTATATCTTCTAATGAAGAAGAAGCGGCAAGATAGGACAGTATTTTTAAATGTTTGTTACCATTTGAACCACAAATAACAATTATTCCACCACATAATACAATCCCAAAACAATGATTAAAATTGCAACCATGGTTAGGCCATATAAAATAACATTAAACAAACCGGGAATTGGGTTTGTAATAGAGAGTACACAACTGATAAAACCTAGAAAAGCCCCTACGGCCATTAATATAAACCCGGTGAATTGCCGCTTTGCATTTTTCAACCTTTTAAATTCTTTGAGATGCGCTGCTACTGAATCAGCATCATGACCTAAATCACTTAATTCAGCTTCTATGGCTTTAGGTTCTCTTTTTGCTACCAACCATTGTTCGATGGTTCCGGCATCAATGGCAAGTGAATTTGACATGGCAATCGTTTTTTAAAGTGTTTTGGCAAGAATATTTTCAATGATATTTGAAAATATAATTAATTCTTGAAACTTCAAAAAAATAATCTAATAAGCAAAATATCCATGCCAACCGAAGTATAAACACCTGTTTAAACCTTCAGTTTCAAAATATGATGCCCAATTATTCCGGCAAGGGAACGATTAAAACAGGAACGGTAGCTTTTCTTACTACAGCCGGATGGGTACTTCCGGTTAAAAGCCGATCGAGCCAAGAATGATGATGTCTGCCAATAACAACTAAATCAATATCCAACCGATCTACTTCATTTAATATCATTTCAACGGTTGCACCCTGAATTAATAAGCCCTCAGCCAGAATCCCTTTGGCAGCTAATTCATTTGCCAAATTTTGTAGAAACTGATGTTCTTCGCGCAACTCTTTCGCCAAATTATCTCTCACATATTGTGGGCCCACTTTGTTACCAACAAAATCAGGTTCAGGATCAGCTACATGTAGCAACCAAATTTTTGAACCAAATTTCAAAGCCAAAGGAGTTGCTTGTTCTAGAAGAAGTTTAGCATGATCTCCCTCTTTAAGTGCAACTAAAATATTTTTCATGGTTTTTAATTTTAATCATAATTACTAAAGTTTCTTCACCATAGAATCGGAAGGTATGGGAATGCTAAAATAAAATGTGGTTCCTTTATTCAGTTCAGAATTCACCCAAATCCTCCCCTTCAATCTTTCAATTATCTTTTTACATACCGACAGCCCTATTCCGGTTCCACTATATTCACTAGCGGTATGCAAGCGTTGAAATATCACAAATATTTTATCAAAGTATTTTGATTCGATTCCAATTCCATTATCTTTTACACTAAAAATATATTCCTGATTATTTTTTTCAACACCCACATGAATTGCTACTTGTTGTTTATTAGTATATTTTAGCGCATTACCTACCAAGTTTTGCATTAACTGAATCATGGCGCCTTTATTGGCATAAACTAACGGCAATGGATCATAAGTTATATTTGCTTGAATTTCGGAGATGGTTTGCTGATGTAGGTCAAGAGCTTCCAACAATACACTTTTCATATCCACAATTTCCAAAGGCAATGAAGCTGAACCTGCTCTTGAATACTGCAATAAGTCTTTAATCAAAACCTTCATTCGATTAGCACCATCAATTGCATAATGAATATAATTCGCTCCGGTTTCGTCAACTTGATCTTGATATCTTTTTTCAAATAACGCAAGAAAACTAGTTACCATTCTTAATGGCTCTTGCAAATCGTGAGATGCAACATAAGCAAACTGTTCTAGTTCATTATTTAGTTGTGTTAACTCAGCAGTTTTTGATTGCAACAAATTATTCGCGGTTATTAAACTTTGTTCGGCCAGTTTACGCGCATTTATATCTTTAAACATGGAAGTACACCCACCATTAAATGGATAAAAATATTGCTCATACCAAGTATCAGATCCCTCAACATACATTTCGAAACAAACATACTCTCCTGTTTCAATTGCATGCATCAATTTTAAGGGAAAGGCAGTATTCAAAAGTCGGGGAAAAACATCCAATACTTTTTTGCCAACAATATTTTCTCCTTTAATCTGAAATTTTCTTAAAAACGAATTGTTGCAATAGATAAAGCGCTGATCTTTATCCAAAACATAAAAGTAGTCGCTTATACTTTCCAATATTCTTTCCTTATCAGCTACCAAATTCTCCATTTCAGTTATATCCTGAATGGCACCTATAAAATGGGTGGGAATTCCTTCTTTGTCGTAAACAAATCTTGCAAAAAGTTTTATCCATCTAACACTTTTATCTGTTAGTCGAATGATCTGATATTTATAGCTAAAGCCTAACTTGTTCGTTCTTGATTTACGATATAATTCAATAAGCCCCGCTCTAAATTCAGGCAGCATCAAATCAATGAGCTCACTGCCAGACTTAAGCGTATTAATCGGTATTCCATAAATCTCATCATGAATAGCAGAGCAATCCCAAATATCGGTGGTTAGCTCATTCACAAAATATCCAACTTGAGCAACATTTTGCGCAGTTTCAATAATATGCAGTTTTTCTGCTAATGAATTCTCCACTTGCTTTTTATCCGTAATATTTCTAATTACAGCAAGAATATCATGTTCATTTGCTTTTACAAATCTTGCTTCAAAATATGCGGATTCTTGTCCTACGGCATCTATACAATATTCATGTGTAATGGCAGTATCACATAACCTTGCTTCCAAAATGCGTTGTTCAAATTCTTTAACGATACTATCAGGAAAAACATCTGAAACACTTTTGCCTACAAATAATTCTTCAGAAGAAGATTGATTAGGATCATTGGAATGACTATACGTAAAAATATTATGTTGATTCAATCTGAATAAAATATCCGGAATTGCTTTAATTAATGATTTAAAATTATCTCGTTCAATTTTTAGTGAAGCTTCAGCTTTTATTTTTTCGGTAACATCCACCACAATTACAAAAACAACTTCGCGATTGAGCTCTCGAACAAATGTACCATAAGCATTTACGGTTCTTATTTCACCATTAGCCAATAAATGCGGGAAAATAAAACTCTCTTGTTTTTGAATTTTAACTGACTGAATGGCCTGTAAACACTCCTCTTGAGGCAAACAATTAATATCGGCAATATTTAATTTTCTAAATGCGTCTAAATCATATCCATAAAACTGCACGGCTTTTTCATTTGCATCCAGAACATTTCCATTACCGGCATCTAACAAATACATTATAGCACTATTCTTTTCAAAGAAAAAACGAAATTGTTGCTCGCTTTCTAGCAGATTTAATTCGGCCAATTTTCTAGCCGAAATATCCTGAGAAAAAATGGCGGCCCCCACCACACAATCATTTTCAATTATGGGATGCATCGTAGTAACTACCCATTTTGATAATCCCAAACCGGGCAACTGTATTTGCTTTTCAAATGAAATTGTTTCACCGGCAAAAACCCTTTGAAAATGGTTTTTCCAAGTTTCCTTTTCCTCAGGCAGATAATAAAAGTCATCTAAAATATGGTCCCCGATTTTTGCCGGGGGATGATAAGATGAAGGATAATTAGTGTCAACAAATGCATTATTAGCAGCAGTAAGATTGAGATTTAGATCAACACTATAAATAACATCATTAGTTGCATTTATTAAAGCCTCTTTATTTTTATTTTCTTTTTGTTGCTGAATTTGCAACAACTTATTTACTGTTATATCTTTAAAAACGCCAATAATTCGAGTTGGATTTCCTTTTGCATCCCAATTAACTTTTTCAGCTTTTTCAAATATCCATTTTTCTCCGCCTTCCTTTGAATTAACTTTCAATTCAAAACTAGCAGACGTTTCGGTACTTTTTAAAAAATAATCAAAATATTGAAGAAACCAAATCCGTTCAGGTTCGCAAATGGTTTGGAGTATCCCTTCAAAAGAATTAGGCAATTCTCCGGGCACATAGCCTAAAGCAATCCACCATTCATCTGATACAAAGAAATCCTTTGTTACCAAATCATAATCAAAAATGAAATCGTTTAATAGCCGAGTGGCAAATAATAATCTTTCTTCTTCACGCTTTTCCATACCTGCTTTCATTTTAATGGTTTCAGTATAGCGCTCCCGGAAGAAATTGGGCAAACAGCTTAGTGTTTATTGGTGGCTCAATTTTTACCTTTCTAACCACTTAAAGCTAACACTTTAATCCCAAAGCATCAAAAGAAACTGGCTAATTAATATATGATTTTGCTTAGTTATTTTATGACAAGGCGCCTCTTTTCAGAGGCGCCTTGATGAACCAAAACCTACTATCAATGATGGCGATTACCATGATGATTATTTCGATTGTAACTATATTCAAATTGATGAATGAGTTCGCGAATTTTAAATTTTCGTTCTTGTTCCAATTGATATATCAATTCCATTTTGCGTGAGCGACGCATAAATAAACGACTTTGAACTTGTGCTATCTTATCATCATAGTAACGATTAATTCTTGCAATTTTAAATGACAATGCTCGATTGTTTTCATATCTGGATTCGTACCGGTAAAAATCATTGCGATGGCGCTCTTCATTTTTTGAGGAAGACCAATCTGCCGGATTTGCGCGTTCTTGCTCCATTTGAGCGAAACCGATTAAACCAAATAAAGTTGCCACGAAGAGGGTAATGATCTTTTTCATAATTGTAAATTTTAAGATGAATCAATGCCCCTCTGATTCATCCTGCGCAAACATGTTTACAAA
>JBJOQA010000149.1:0-21013 GCA_046050225.1 Bacteroidota bacterium
AGGTGGCTTTTTATACTGCTTTTTAGCAGATGTAAATCATCAACCAATCAATCAAAATTTGTCGGAAAAAGATTATCAACATGTAATTCATTTAATGAAGGGCAGTGGTGTTCCGGGCAACAACTATGCACAATACAAAAAATTAGGTTCCTATGCAAAACCAATAAACAGCATTGCAAACTGGGTTTTGAATTGGGGATTTTGGATTACTGTTTTTTATTTAGTAGGCGGCATGGGTTTACTTTGCGGAATTATGGCCGGTGCTTTTGTTTGGGCAGTGGGCGTTAGAACATTTAATTATGAAGGGCATGGAAAAGGAAAAGACTTAAGAAAAGATGGTGTAGATTATAATCGCAGAGACATGTCGATTAACCAAGTTTGGCCCGGTTATGTAGCAGGCGAATGGCACAACAATCATCATTTGTATCCCAAAAGTGCCCGTTCAGGATTTCTTCCTTATCAATTAGATTTAGCTTGGTGTTATATAAAAATGCTGCATAGCATTGGAGGTGTGAGTAAATACCGAGATCAAAAAAATCAGTTCTATCAAGAATATGTAACACCCAACAAACAAGCCATTTAAATATTACAACGTTAATACCTAAACGAAAAGAGGAATGATGCAAATGCATTATTCCTCTTTTCGTTTATAAGTACATTAAATTCAAAACCCCTCGACTTTATCAATAGTTAATTTAAAATCAATAAAGGCATTGTTACCTTTTCATTATCGGCATTTACAAATTCAATATGATAAGTACCCGAAGGCAATATTTGCTTAACATTCAGCTCAAATCGTACGGCGTTACTATGCTGCAATTTTTCTACCTGCAAAACCTGACCGGCTGCATTTAATAGTTTAATTTGATACACCCCCTTTTTCAGCCCATTTGTATTCAATACAATGGCTGCACCCGGTTGAACCGGATTATTCGCAATCGAAATCAGCATAGCGCTATGAACTGCGTTGATACGTACCATACGTGTGTATTGTATTGCACCATCCTCATCAACACTTTTAATTCGATAATAGCTTGCCGTTTCTAAAGGTTGCGCATCCATCCAGTTATAGTATTTCACTATAGCATTGTTACTTCTCTGCGCAGCAACCGTTCCAATTTTTTCAAAGGTTCTGCCATCCGCAGATCTTTCAATTTCGTAACGTACAACGGCATGCTCATTATTTACTACCCATTGGGTACTAACGCCATTAGATAAACGATTTGCTCGTATATCCGTAAAATGAACCGGCAACGCTGTAAGTGGTTTAAATACCAATTTAAAGCGCGATGGATTCCATGCCCCAGAATCAACAGAAACAGGGAAGTCGTACTGCAAACTACCATTTATATCAATCGGCAGTTGCAACTGACGATACTGATCAACTAAAAACACCTGCATCCCATCTAAATTCATCTCTTGCAAATCAATCGCCATTCTGTAAGAACGCACTTTCAATTTACTCAACCGAAGTTGTATTGTATCAGCTTGAATAATTGGCTTCCTTCTGTCTATCGCTAGCAAATTGCCCATTTTTTCAATTGCGATATTTTCACCGGTATTCATTTCTTTTCTAAAATCACTTCCATCAATCGCATCGTTATTTTCATCTGATAGTAGGGTCAAAGCACCATCTAGCAATGAGGTATTTTGATTGCCCTCAAGTGCATAAAAATGAATTTTCAGGTTCGATTGAACCGTTGCATTTAATGGTCGAAATTGACTGCTAGAACTATTACTTACTTTGGCATATTCATTTATATCGATGGTACCTGCACCGTTATGTTGTACCATAAAGGCTTGACCTGATTGTATGAAATTATTTACACTCAAGGCTGCACCATAACTTCCTCCTCCCGGAAAAACCAAGTAATCATTACCGGATCTTGTAAAGTACTGGTAAGCACCTACACTGAACACACCGGCTAGATTAGGATCCCAAACAACAAACCCATCACTAATTGCAGCAGATTTGCTTAGTTGCGTAAAGTCGATGGCAGATGCATATGGATTTCCTACTAAGGCATATACACTGGTGGTTGCCGGTATATTAATTTGTTGTAATCCTGTTTTTAAAAACCCTTTTGCCCTTAAAATAGTGGCAGAAAATGGCGCTGCCGTATTCAAACTTAAGTTAGTACTACGATTGCCTCGAACAAAAACCATATAACCTGCCGAGTCGGTAACCTTAGCAGAAAGGGTATTTGCTATACCCACCCAAGTGTCTAATCGAGGATCAAATACTTTTACAGAAGCGGTATTATTGGATGTTGGATCAAAACCCAATGCTGCAGAAGTACCACTGATATGCATACCATATCCCGGATTAGGATTTAAATTACTTGCAAACAAAGTATTAGGGTTCACAACACCTTCTTGCCAAGCTGCATTAAACGTTTGTGATCCTGTTTTTTGTAGGGGAACGGTAAGTAAGCGCCACGACCTTCTAGCGGGTATAAATCTTTCAACTTCCACTTTACCGCTGATGCCATTTCCGGCATGCACGCCATGATGTGTGATATCAGCCAAGCGAGCCGTTTTAGCTGCACTCGATGCCAAAATCACATTGTCTCCGGTTTGCAAAATTGTATTATTTACTTCTCCGAATGCCAATGAATCTAAAATCTTAATTTGATTACCCAAACCTGAACTGATTGAAACGCCATTTTGATTAGAAACAATCAAACTATTAACGGTATTATTCAAAAACACCGAACCGGTTAAATTTTGCGCAATGGCACTTCCATTCAATTCAACATCTCCGGCAGTTGCATTTAAAACACCACTATTGGTAATTGAACCGGCGATTTTCAATCTTGCACCCAAAACTGTCATAGTTCCACCATTTTCAATGACCAAATTTTTTGCCAAGGCGGCACCGGTATTAACCAATGGATAATTAAATAAACTTCCCGGAATCTTGACATCAGTGGAACTAGTAGGAATACCGCCGCACCAGTTTTGAACATCAAACCAATTGGTATTCACGCCTCTCCAAACAACTGATGAACTTACGGCTAAAATAGTTGAAGTACTAAATGATTGCGCACAAGTACCATTATTGATAGCGCTAACGGTTAACAATTGACCTTGATTGGAAATATCAATAGAAGCAGTGCTAAAGCTAGCCACACCGGATGCATTTGCATTGATGCCGGATACAGGGGTTTGTGCTACTCCATTGATAGCATACTGTATAGTATTATTTAAACTATTGGGAACTAAACCTGACAGAGAAATAGTAGCCACACCTGTTAAACATACCGTTGAAACTTGGGCTACTGCAGTTAAAGTTGGGGTTAAGGTTACCGTTAAAGGCGTAAATATATTTACCGAACGCACACAATTTGGCGTTACATCCGTATTAACGATACCGGTTATTTTTAAGATTTGACCATTATTGGCAATGCTCAATGCGCCGGTAGAAAAACTAGCCGTACCGCTTGCATTGGCTACCAAATTTGTAATGGGCGTTTGTGCCACATTATTAATTGAATAAAAAATAGTAGAAGCGCTATTAGGTATTAAACCGTTTACATTCATCGAAGCCGTACCTCCTGCACAAACTGAATTTGCTTGAGCGATGGTGCTAATGGTGGGCGATGGCAATACCGTTACCGTTACACTTTGTCCGGGGGCATTTGAACAGCCGTTAAAAGTAGAAATAAAATTATAAGTTACATTGATCGATGTTGCGGTAGTATTTGTAAGTACTTCACTCACTGAAGAAGAACCGGAATTTGCCAATTGAATAATTCCTGGCACAGCGGCTCTTGACCAAGTAAAGGTTGCTCCGGTAGAAGCGCTTGTTGGCGTATAATTAAATGGTGAAGCACTGCAAATATTAGCAGGCGTTAATGAACTGCTTAAGGTTGCCAAAGGCTTAACATTTAAAACCACATTTTGCGCAAATATTTGGCTACAATTAGGCAAACTATTTGTTTTGGTAATACCGGTTATTTGTAGAATTTGGCCGTTATTTAGTTCACTTAAGGAAATGGAGTTAAAGGAAGCTAATCCACTTCCATCAGCCACTACCCCAACTACTGATTGTGTAGCACCTCCATTAATTGTATAGGTAATGGTAGAAGTTGTACCGGGCAATAACCCCGTTAGATTTATTACAGCGCTTGAACCCGGACATACTGCTACAGGTTGCGTAACGCTCGCCAATGTAGGTAAGGCACTAACTGCAAGCGTAATATCCATTGCCAGCACCTTGGTACAACTCGGTACGCTACTAGTGTTAGTTACACCGGTAATTTGCAAAACCTGACCATTATTGGCCGCGGTTAATGCACTCACCGTTAAGAAACTAGCATTGCCAGAAGCATCTGCCACAACCCCTGTTTTTGTTTGAGTTGCTCCGGCATTAATGGTATAGGTAATGGTAGAAGTGCTATTCGGAACTAAACCTGCAATATCAATTTGCGCATTCGCTCCAACACATACGGTGGCATTTTGCGAAACACCGGTAATGGTTGGTGCCGGAGATACGTTAATAGTAACAGGTGCAGATGTATTGCTACATCCGTTATTATCTGTTGTTGTAACTGTATAGTTATTTAAGCCAACCGGTGGTGTTACCGTAGTTGTTGCCGTAGAGCTATTGGCACCCGAATAGCTAATTGCGCCAATATTTGCAGGACCGTTAAACACAGCACTATAATCTGACGCATGTGTTATTTGAAGCGACCAGTTGGTTAAGGTCCCAGTAGTACCGGTAACGTCATCAAATACACGTAATTGCCAATTACCATCAATAGAAGCGCCTAACAAGGCCGACTGCGGAACTTGTACACTCGTGTAATTTCCGCCCAAGGCTCCGGTTAAAGGAGCAATCGTATTGAGTTGCCCTTCTGTTGCATAATTGCCTGTTATGTTGGTATTACCTGTTAATGTATTTACATTGGTTACTCCGGCGGTGCTTAAAATGGCATTGGTATAATCATTACCTGTTCCGCCGTTATCGCTACTTAATAACATGGCCCTCGTTCCGGAAGGATCGACTAAGAATATATCTAAATCAGCATTATTACCATGTGCAATATTGAGCGTTACTTGAATAACATCCGTTGCGGCAATAGTTGCGCCATTACTACCGGAAATTGCAATATTTGAAGCAGCATACAAAGTATTACTTTGTGGGATAGCCATATTTACCGTTCCTGAAGAGCCGGTAAAATTCAATAAATTATTCGTGCCGCCAGAATTGGTTGCCGTAAGCAAAATACCTGATCCTTCACAATATGGCCCCGTAGCAGCAACCAAAGTTACCTGCGGTTTAGGCGTTACCGTTACCGTAATATTTGAAACCACCGCAGCACAAGCAGTTGGTGCAATTGATGTAGGCGTAATAATATATTGTACGGTTCCGGCATTACTGGTTGAAGGATTGGTTAAGGTTTGATTAAGAATATTTCCTGAGCCGGAACTTGCTCCCGTAATTCCACCGGTAATGGTTCCTACTGTCCAAGTATAGGTACTTGGGATAACGGATGCCAAATTTATTCCTGTTGAGGTTCCGGTACAAATACTCAAGGTATTAGGGTTGGAAATAATTGGTGCCTGTGTTAGCGTTATTACTTTTGTATCGGTAATCGGCAAACATAATCCCGTACCATCCGGATCATTTGAGGTTAGTAATAATGTAATTTCTCCTGCATAATTTGCCGGGGGCGTATAAGTAACTAAAGCCGGATTTGCATTTTGAATAGTAGAACTCAGCGTTCCAACACTTGCACCGTTTGAAGGATTTAAAGATGCAATCGACCAAGTTCCTCCTTTAGTAGTAGTAGATGCGCCTCCGATGGCAGCACCGGTAAGAGTAATAGCTGCCGGAGAACCACTTTGACAAACTGCTACAGGCGCACCTGCTTCAACTGTCAATGTTGAAGTTTTTGTTAAACTCAATACATCACTTTCGCAGCCATTTACTGTTAATCGGAAATAGTAACTACCAATTCCTGAGAATGGGGATGGCGATACTGGTAATACGTATTGGTTGGTATTGTTAGGATTTGGTCCGGGTGCGGGTGACCAAGGGCCGGTTGATGAACCAATTGATGATTGCCATTGAAGCGTCAATCCGGTTATATCTCCCGTCCAAATATCCAAATCATTTTGCCCGCCACCACCAACTTCAACACCATCACATCTATTATTACTGTTTTCATCCTGCGTTTGATTAAAGGTAACATTATAGGAAGTTAGCACCGTAACGGTAACTGTTTGGGCCGTACCTAAACATCCGGTTATTTGAGCAGTAGGCGTTACTGTGTATACAACATTCTGACGATTATTAGCACTAGCGTTACTAAGTGTATTGGATATTGTGGAGGTTGATTGTAGGGTTGTACTTTCTCCGGTAACATTTGCATTATTTGCAGCAATCCAAGTAATATTTGATGCCACGTTAGCCGTTAATGGAATACTTACCGTTGAATTATTACAAACAATCGTACTATTCACATTAGTCATGAATGGCTTAGGCTGTACATTGATAGTTGCATTGGCAGAACTAGAACAAGTATTGGCAGTTGCTGTTATGGTAAATAATGCAGTTTGGGTAGCAGTTGTTGCATTATTCAGCGTTCCTGCAATATTTGCACCGGTACCGGATGCAGCCAAACCTGTTAAATTAGCTGTATTATCTCTAGACCATGCAAAAGTTGTTCCTGTAACTGCGTTGGGGTTAGATACAACCATAGTAGTAATGGCAACTCCTCCGCATACCGTTTGCGAATTATTGGTAACGGCAATTGTGGGCAAGGGTCGTACAATTATAGTTGGATTTATAGCCGTACCGTTACAGCCATTCGCAGTTGGCGTTACTGTAAGAGTTGACGTTACTTGCGCATTGGTGGTATTAACAATCGTTCCGGAAATATCTCCGGAACCGGAAACCGCAATACCGGTAGTTGTAACAGTATTATTTCTTGTCCAATTATATGTGGTCCCGGAAACCGCACCTGTAAACACGATATTGGAAATGGTTGCACCCGAACAAACGGTTTGTGTTGCTGGGGTGGCAACAACGGTTGGACGCGGATTTAAAACAACTGTAGCGGTAGTTGCCGACCCCGTACAACCATTAGCCGTAGGCGTAACTGTAAACAATACACTGAGTGATGTAGCTCCTGTATTGGTTAAAGTGCCTGATATATTTGTGATTCCGGAATTGGCAATTCCGGTAGCACTTGATGTATTATCTCTAGTCCAAGCATAGGATGTTGCAGCAACGTTGCTGCTTAGGTTAATTGTTGTAATACCCACACCGGAACAAACAATTTGATTATCCGGCGTAAGCGTAGCAATTGGAGTTGGCTTAACAGTTACCGTACTTGTTACGATGGAACCCGTACAACCATTTGCATTGGGTGTAATCGAAAATAATACAGGCACTGAAACATTTGCAATACTTACTAAAGATCCTGAAATGGTGCCAGAACCGGATGCGGCGATACCTGAAATACTAGCAGTATTATCACGTGTCCACAAATAGGTCGTACCGGAAACTGCACCGGTAAATGTAATATTGGTAATGGTCGCTCCTGAGCAAATCGTTTGTGATGAAGGCACTACAACCGCTGTTGGTGTTGGGTTTACTAAAATAGTTACCGTATGAACATCTCCCAAACATCCATTTGCAGTGGGTGTAACAGAAAATGTAACCGTGATTGGTGCATTGGTGGTATTTACCAAAGTACCTGATATATTACCTGTTCCACTTGCCGGAATGCCGGTAACAGCAGCAACGTTATTGCGCGTCCAACTAAAAGTAGTACCACTAACCGGACTACTTAAAATAACAGAACTAATTGGTGTTCCTGAACAAACTGTTTGCGTAAATGCAGATGCTAGTACATCCGGTTTAGGATATACCAATACAGTCGCATCCACTTCCTCTCCGGTGCAACCTGCTGCAACCGGGGTTATGTCAAAATTTACTAATTGATTGATGCTCGTTTGATTCGTTAATGCCCCGCTAATATTACCTGTACCATTCGCAGCGATGCCTGTAACATGTATTAATTCATTTCTATCCCAATTAAATGTAGTACCCAACACATTACTTCCCAATACAATGGAGGAAATGTTTGCACCAGAACAAATTGATTGTGAAGCAGGGGTAAAAGTTGCAACCGGCTTAGGTTTCACAACCATGGTAGCATTAGTTGCCGAACCAATACATCCATTCGCAGTTGGCACAATGGCAATGGTTACGGCAACCGAAGCATTAGTATTATTGTAAACCGGTGTTGCATCAATATGCGTTCCAACTCCGCTGATTGCCATTCCCGTTACTTCTGTTGTGAAATTCCTTGTCCAACTATAAGTTGTACTTGGCACTTCACTGTCAAAATTTATTTCATCACTATCATCTTCAGAACAGATAGACTGTAAAGCAGGAGTAACGATGGCTATAGGTGTTGGCTTTACCAAAACGGTAGCTATAGTTGATGCCCCCAAACAGCCATTAGCTATGGGGGTAATCGTAAAACTCACTAGCTTTGATACATGGTCCATATGTGTTAACGAACCACTAATATTGCCTGTACCGGAGGAAGCAATTCCGTTTACATTTAAAGCTTCATCTCTGATCCAATTAAACACTGTACCCCCAACTGTTCCGCTTAAATTAATAGATGAAATAGATATGCCTGAACATACCGATTGTGAACTCACAGATGCTGCAACATCAGGAATAGGCTTCATGGTAAGCGTTGCAGCATTGGCAAAATTGATTGGACACACCCCGTTTTTAACAACCGCACGATATTGCGTTTCAACAGCTACATTGTTATAATTTATACTTTGAGTAGATAAACCTAAAGAATTCCAACTTGTACCGTTATCTATAGAAATTTGCCAATCTAAAATTGAGCCGATTTCACCGCTTAATGTTAATGATCCGGAATTATTTCCTTGGCAAACGGCTTCACTACTATTTATAAACCCTCCTGTTGTTCTTACATTTACAGCTAAAGTTGCGGTTGCCGAATAGGCAGTTATACAACCTGCAATACCGGTAATTACTACATCATAATTTCCTGCATCTGCAGCCGTTGCGCCGATAATATTTAAAACAGGGAGTGTGGCTCCGGGAATATCAATATTATTCTTCCGCCATTGATAAAGCAATGGGTCGCCACTTGCATCAGCTGTTACCGTAAAGGTAACATCAGCACCTGAGCAAATTGTTTGAGATTGAGGTTGATCCAAAATAGTAATGCTCCTGTCTACGCTAAGATGCACATAGTCTGATTGCACAGGCGCACATGGGGCTTGCCCCGTTACCACTACATAGTAATCTGCAATATCGCCGATATTGGCTTGACTAAAATGTAAATTAGCAGTAGTTACCCCGCTAACATTTGCATTATTAACCATTGGTGTACCCGGCGCGGTTCCCTTATACCATTGGTAGCTTAAGCCGGTTCCGGTTGCCGCAATAGAAAAGGTAACAGGAAAGGTTGCACATACTGCTGCATCCGTAGGTTGGCTTGTAATATCAACAATCGTATTTACGGTAAGTCTTGCATTAAGGGATGTTTTTGTAGCACAAGGAGCTATGCCGGCTATAACTACACTATAATTTCCGCCATTTGCAGCGCTAGTTCCAGTTATTGATAAGGTACTCGTATTAACACCTGAAAATTGACCGCCATCAACTAATGGAACTCCATTTCTTCTCCATTGATAAGTCAAGCCATCTCCTATTGCAATTACGCTAAAAACAACATCTGTACCTGAACATACTGTTTGGGCCATCGGCTGTTCAACAATGAGCACTTCTTTGTTTACTACAATAGCAGCATTATTTGATACCACTTGCGTGCAAGGTGAAGCACCTGATATCACTACATTATAATTGTTCGCCGCATCCCCAGGCACAACCGGATTTAGTACCAATGTTGCAGAATTGGCGCCACTTATATTACCGCCATTTGATAAAGAAACTAACCCTTTTCTCCATTGGTAGGTTAACCCTGTTCCGGTTGCAACAACCGAAATACTTGCAGCAGAACCAGAACAAACAGTTTGAGTAACAGCCGGTGCCGTTACGATAAACACGGGATTATTTACTGTTACATTTACTGAACCTGTTCTGTCAGCTGCTTGAGCAGCACAAAACTGATCCGTTAAAGAAGTGGCCGTTATTAAACCCGAACTAACCGGAGTAGTATTCATTGAAAAAACACTATTCCCAATACCGGTTGTAGAAGCGCCATTACTAAAACTTAAGGTCCATGCACCTATTGCTGTTACCGTACCCGCCAATGTAACCGAACCGCCACTACAAACACTAACGGTGGCATTATTTAATTGAACGGTTGGACGAGCTTTTGTAGTTACTGCAAAACTTGCCGAAGTGGCCGAACAACCATTTACATCTGTTGCCTGATATTGAATACTAGCGGTACCTAACATATTGCCTGTTGCTAACCCTGCATTGGAAATAGAAACAACCGCATTATTGGTAGTAGACCAGTTAAAGGTAAAAGGAGAAGCGCCGATTGGATTAGGTGTAAGGCTTTGATTGGTATTCAAACAAATATTTGAAGTTCCTGTTATTGCACCGGCTAACGGCAATGCATAAACGACCAATGGCGTACTCACTACATTCGTACAAATGCCATTATTATAGGCATATTGAATAGTTACATTTCCGGCCGACAATCCGGTTACAATGCCAGATGCGTTAATACTTGCGGTACCGGTTCCATTTAAAATCGACCAAGTTCCACCAGCCGTTGCATTGCTAAAAGAAGGCGTAGTAGCATTTAAACAAACGCCGATTGCTCCTCCCGTAATTGGGCCTAAAACCGGTAATGGTAGTATTGTTATGGAAGTATTTGTACTGAGTTCACAGAATGAATTTGAAACAGTGTAAACAACCGTTGCAGTGCCGGCAGTTAAACCGGTAACTACCCCGCCGCCGTTTATACTTGCACTGCCTGTTCCATCAATTACTGACCAAGTACCGCCAAAAATGATATTATTAAAAGGAACAGTGTTTGCATCTATACAAACGGTAGCAGCGCCATCTGTTATGGGCTGTACGGAAGGTATGGGATGCACCGTAACATTTGCTGCAACCTCATTGGTACAATCGCCGTTTGAAACCGTATAAAGAACCACCACTGTACCGGTTGACAAACCTGTTAAAATACCGCTAGGCGAAATAGAAGCAGAACCGGTCCCATCCAAAACCGACCAAGTTCCCCCGGGTGTAGCATTCGTAAATGCCGGTGTGGTTGCATTCAAACAAACAAAAGTGGCCCCACCGGCAATTGGTTCTACAACCGGAAGAGGGAGTACGGTAATATTTGTTGAAGAAGATGCTGAACATAATCCACTTGTAACGGTGTATTGAACAGTAACTGTTCCGGCAACCTGACCGGTTAATAATCCACCCGAAGTAATCACTGCACTACCGGTGCCATTCAATACCGACCAAGTACCTCCGGGAGTGGCATTAGAAAAAACAGCGATGCCGTTTACGCAAACAGTTGGCGACCCTCCTGTTATAGGCGCTACAACGGGCAATGCATTAACCACTTGTGTTTTTGTTGCAAAGACTGCTGAACAAGCACCACCGCTAGAGGTTAACGTTAAAGTTGCGGTACCTGAATACCCAACGGGAGGTGTCCAAGTTGCATTTAAAGTAGTTGCATCCGGTGAAAATGTTCCTCCCGCTGAGGAGGTCCAAATACCACCAGTTGCTGAACCACCAACCGAACCACCTAATGGATTGGATGTTTCGCCTTGACAAATATCCGGCAAAGCCGAACCAACATTAACCGTAGGTGGTTCAATAACAGTAAACGAAGTACTGTTTACCGAGCCTCCCGACGTAGTTACATTTATTACACCCGTGTTAGCCCCTGCAGGAACGGTGGTAGTTAAGGTTGTACTGCTAACAAATGTAGTAGTAGCCGTAACCCCATTAAAAAATTTAATAATTGATGCGTTAGTAAAATTAGTTCCCGTTATAGTGATAACGGTAGAGCTTCCTGCGCAAGCAGTGGCAGGAGTAACATTGGAAATAGTTGGAGGATAATACGTAATAATTACACGCCCGTTTGCGCCTGATTGAGAAGTACCGCCACTTTCACCTCTTCCTCCGCCACCGCCTCCGGGGGCAATACCGGCTGAAGCATTGGGAGTACCATCACCGGACGCCCCTAAACCTCCATTACCAAAACCAATACCTCCATTTGTATTCGCATTATTTAAATTTCCTCCATTGGCTCCGTTTCCTCCGATTGCATTCGTAAAAGCAGATCCACCACCACCACCGCCGGCTTCATTATTTGTTCCCCCACCGGTATTAGGTGCTGCATTACCGCCATCACCTCCATCAAAAGAAGCTGTCACCACTGCATTTAAAGCAACGGCAGCTCCTCCAAGTCCACCATTTCTTCCTGTAGAAGACAAACCCCCATTTGCGGTAATACTATTTACAATTGAAGCGGTGCCATCTACTCCAACAGTACCACCCGTACCAACCGTAAAATTAATGGTGCTACCGGGTGTTAATCCTGATAAAACGCCTGTTGTATAAGCTCCTCCTCCACCTCCTCCTGCTGCACCAACCCTACTAGAACCGCCACCACCAGCGCCCCAGGCTTGAACAGTTATACTTGTAACCCCGGCAGGTACCACAAAACTATTTGCTCCTGCAGTAATAAAAGTTTGAGAAACCTGTGCAACTAATTGCCCTTGTATAAATAGTGATAATAAAAAGAAAAGGAATTTGAACCGTTTTTGAAAAACGTTTATAAATCGACTAATAGGATTATTAATCAACCACTTTGCGAGTGTTAGTAACATAATAGGTTTAAGGTTGTGTACATGCATTTCTATCCATTTAGCGGGTAAAACCCGGTTAAACAGATATCAAATTTTAAATTGGTATCAGAGGCAAAGGATGTACAAGATCATACTGCAACAAGCAATATGTTCAGAAAAATGAATAGTAAATCTGATTTTTGGGTATTTCTGGGTAGAGGATTTTTGTTAAAATAATCCTTTCAACATGGGGGAAATGTTGATTAAAACTATTTTTCACAATGGTACGTAACTCTAAATTAGGTATTTAAATATTAAAAACAATAATTTCTAATATTTTTTTTAAATCTTGATCATAAACATCAATGTTTCAACATCTATTCTATCATTACGCAAAATGTGCCATTGCTTTGAACGATAAAGGATAAAATAAAGTTGCCCAATTAAAAATCAATCGTATCTCCAATAAATTCGACTAATCCCTAAAATTCATTCAAAATCAATTCACTATACTTAATCGGCAAAAGTATCCTACAAAAAAAATCTCCCTTGTAGTAAAAGGGAGATGAATTTGTAGAAATTTAATCGACATAATTTATTTTGCTTTCCTTCGTCCCTCTAAAATTCGATAAAAAGATCGAGTTCTGATTTCATCCAACGTCAAACCCGTAATGGTAGCTTCTTCCTCTGTAATAGCACCGCAGTTAATCGCTTTTAAAAAGAAATTCAATAATCCTTGCCCGGTTGCGGCATCGTCAAAAATATCTCCCGTAAGGGTAGAAATGGCTGCACGTTCAACAAAAACTTTCAAGCGCTGTACCGCATCTGCATAGCTGCTCAAAAAGAAATTATAAGTGGCAGCATAACGCATCGGCAACTGTGCCGGATTTAAATCCCAGCCTTGATACAAGCCATTTATTAAGGAGTGGTTGGTATGATGATAACCAATGCGCCATGCATTATGCACACTTTCTCTATTTTCTTGCAATTGTTCAAATGTTAGGTTTTCGCCGCGGTGCGGACCAATAGGCATAACATTGGTGGCACCGTCACTTAAGAAAATCCCGGTATGCCCCAAGGCTACTTTGGTAACATGATGTGCAAAATCACAAACACTATGCGCCATCGTTTGATAACGTGCCGTAATACCGCATGAGGCCGTATAATCATAGGTGCCAAAATGCGCAGCAATTAAACGCCCCTCGCTTGCCCGAACAATACGCATCAATGGTACGCGGCCTTCATCATCCATCACAATTTGCGTTGCTTCCACCATGGTTTCCATTTTCAACGTACCCGGAGTTAATTGAAACTTTTTCTCTATTAGTTCAAACAGGCGAACGAGCGCAACTACCTGTTCAGGAATCGTAACTTTAGGTAACATCACCACAAAATTGTCCGGCAATTTTCCGCCTGTTTCTGTCAACAAGGTTGTTAAAAAGATGTCTAAAGTTCTAGCACCTCTCCAACGTAAATCCTCGGTAAACGGCTTAATCCGAATACCAATGAAAGGAGAAATCGTTTTATTGACCATTCCTATTGCCAACTCTTTTGCGGCTTGAACAGCAGTAGCATCTTCCTCATCATTCGGGCGATTACCAAAACCATCCTCAAAATCAATTCTAAAATCTTCTACCGCCTCATGCTTTAATTTTTTAATCATCTTATTGTAAACCGAATAAGATAACCAAGCTGCTTCTAATTTTCTTTCCTCTTCTGTCATCGCATCTAAGCGAGCAGTTAACGCAGTAATATCTTTTTCAAGATGCGGCAGATGTTGATAACCTTCGAGCTTTAGCACATTTGCCAAAACCACAAAATTGGGCGCGTAAGCTGTTAAACTGCGTAGTGCTGTTTCGCCCATTCGCTGGGTGGTATCTGACTTAAATAAATTTGCACCGCCATAAACGGTGTGCACCGGTTGACGATCGGGCTTATCGCCCGGATAAGTTTGCTGAAACTTTAAATTGGCCGCCTTGAGGGGCGCAAATAATTGCTCTTTATCGGCTTCACTAATTGAAAAATTCATATGCTAAATTTGAATGCGTTATTACGTGTATTGAATACTGTTATGATAGTTTATGATCCGCGATACGTGCTATATCCAAACGGATTTAATAATAAAGGGATATGATAATGTTCGGAAGTTTTTAAATGAAAAATAATTTCAACTACCGGATAAAAACTCTCAATCGCTTTTGCTTCAAAATAAGACTTGGTTTCGAAAATCATTTTATAAACGCCTATTGGCAAAACTTCGCCGGCAGGCAATAACCCGGCAATCCTACCATCTGCATTGGTTATACCGTTTGCAATTTGTTGCCAACCATTCTCTAATTGTTCGTGTAAAGAAATGGCAACGCCCGCTGCAGGCTTACCGATGGAGGTATCTAATATATGCGTGGTTATTTGACTCATGCTAATAATTTATTTAATCGAATTAAGGTAATCTTCATTTGTTCGGCCTGCGCAATGTGCAGTTCAGTTTCAACACCATTCGGCAAACGCAATTGTAATAATTGCAACATTTCTTCAGCCGATTTACCGGTTGCGCAAACGATAAAGATAAAACCAAACTTTTCTTCATAAGCGGCATTACCTTCAGCCAATTGCTGAATAACAGTTGCCGTGGCTTGTTGAACGCTTTGCTGCTCGCCTGATGCCCATGCAGCAGTAGCCGCAAACTTTTTGGTTAAAGACGCCACATCACCGATTTTAGGATGATGCGTAAATGCCTCTCTCCAATCGGGTTCAACACAATGATTCCATTGCGTAACCGCTGCATCTAAAATATCTTGATGCGATGCAAAAGGCAACTGCTTCAACATCAAATCCACCCATTTTGTACTACCACAACAGTTAAACAACTGTTCACGCAATTGCTCTTCCGGTAAATGATTCAATGCTTGAATGGTCATACTATTTAATTTTTCCCCATAAACGCATTCTACTTACACCACCATCCGGAAATATAGATAAGCGAACATGCGTAAAACTTTCGCCAAATCCTGCAATTTCTTTTTCAAAATGATGTTCATGATCAGCCTGCAATTTAACCTGTGGCAGTATGGTATGCCAAGCCACTTCGGCTGTTGCAAAATCGGTATCCGCAGCAACAGAACAACCTTCGATTAAGCAACTATCCGGATAATTTCCTTTGAAATGACAAGTATCAATTAATATCTTTTCAATACTTCCTGCGTGAGCCAATCGTACAATTACCCAATCTCTATTATTGGGCGTACGATTTCTCTTGGTTTCCCAACCATCGCCCATATTCACGCCTCTACCCGGCATTATCAAATTGTCCATATGAGAAAAGAACATATCGTTACACAAAACAGATTTAGCCCCATTGGTTGCTGCGGCCAAATCAACCAAAGTATCATCTGCAACCGCTTTCCAATCTTTTACCACTTCACCGTAAACTTTCAAACGAGCCACACCGCCATCCGGATAAATATTTAAACGCAAATGCGTAAATACCTCCTTACTTTCTATGGGCAGTAAATGTTGTGAGCCAGGATTTAAAGACGATTTAGGCAATATCTCCACCCAAGTTACCTGATCAAAATGCGGCGTTGTTTCTGCTTCAGCAATATAACAGGCTTCAATAGACGCAAAAGGCGGATGATTACCCAAGAAAAAATTAGTATCAATATCTACCCCATGAATAATGCCCGGTGTTGCTAATTGTAAAATACACCAATCGTGCCCCGGAACACGCTTTCTGCGACTTTCCCAACCATCCATCCACTTGCCCCTATCTGTATATTTATCGGCAATAAAAATCCCTCGGCCGGGCTTAATCAAGTTTTGCATTTCGGCAAAAAAATCATCACTGCATAGCAAGGTTTTACCACCTAAGCGCTCTGCAGCCAAATCCAAATATTTTGTAAAATCCAAAGCAGACATATCTTTCAATTTAAATGATTTAATTCAAATTAACGCAACAACATCGTTCCATGATGCGGCATTAAATACTGGCCAGCCTGACAAACATGCCGACCCATTAAAAAAGTATCAGTTACAACACCGTATAATTCTTGTCCCATATATGGATTAACTTTATGGCGATGCAACACCAGCTCTTCCCTAACGGTAAAGCTTAAACGATGATCAACAATTGTGATATCAGCATCAAAGCCTACTTCAATTTTTCCTTTTCGGTTGGCCAAACCGGCTAAGGCGGCAGGGGCTTCGCATAACCATTTTGATAATTCAGAAAATTCAATTCCGTGTTTTTGCGCGGCCGTCCACAGCACAGGCAAAGCAAACTGAATAGACGCAATGCCTCCCCAAGCCTTCATAAAATTACCCGTTTCTAATGCTTTTAATGCTGGTATGGAAGGGGAATGATCGGTTGCTACTAAATCAATCACACCGGCTTGCAAAGCTTTCCACAACTGTTCATTATTGGCTGCCTCTCTAATAGGCGGTGCACATTTGTATGCCGGCGAACCATTCGGAATTTCCTCCGCATTAAAATATAAATAGTGTTGTCCGGTTTCAACCGTAAGTGGCAAACCTATATTGCGTGCGGCAATAATTTGGGGCAAAGCTGTTGCCGATGAAAGATGTACAATATGCACCCGACATTGAAAGCGTTCGCATAATTCAATCATCATCGCAATGGCATCATCCTCCCAATACTTAGGCCGGCTTGCCAAATAGTTCAAGTAAATATGTTCAGTTCCGGCCTCCGGCTTAAAACTAGTATCATCTGATAACTCGCAATGCACCAATAAAGGCAAATTATACTTCGCAATAATAGGCATGGCCAATTCTAAATCGGCCCGTGTAACGTTTGGAAAATCATCTATCCCCGAATGAGTTAAAAATGCTTTGAAACCTAATACACCGGCTTGAATCAATGGTTCAATTTGATCCGTATTACCCGGCACCAAACCTCCCCAAAAACCAACTTGCGTGTGTAGTTTACCGTTAGTAGCTTGTTGCTTTTCATAGAAAGCCGCTACCGTTGTGGTTACCGGAGAAGCATTTAAAGGCATATCTATCAAAGTGGTAACACCTCCTGCAATGGCTGCACGGGTAGCCGTTTCAAATCCCTCCCAAGCCGTGCGGCCCGGCTCGTTAATATGCACATGCGGATCAATAACGCCGGGCATCACCATTTTATCACCGGCATCTATCACTGTTCCGCTGAAGTCATGCGGAAGCGAATCAAGAATAGCTACAATCCTTTCCTCGGCAATTAACACCACACCGGCACGAACGCCATCGGGCAGTACAATATGTTTACCTGAAATAGCAATCATTTACACAAATGTTGAATTTTTAAAATTACAAAACAAAATGTAATCCAAGAGTTTTAACTTTAATGCTTACCATTTTTTAAAAGATGCAATATTTCTTGGTTTATCTCCTACTAACGGCAATACTAATTTGGTTGGTAACCCTTACCTACCAAATGCATCATCTTGAAAAAATCAACGAAGAAGAACCCCAACCCGAAAAGCATCGCAACAGCATCAGCCAATCGCAAGGTTTTATTTACACTTCGCTAATTATGGTGATTATACTCATGCTATTGTACACTTGGTATCTCATTAAAGGTACACCTTGGGAAGGGCATATGATGGAATGGCTCAATATTGTGGTACGACTCATGCATATTACTTTTGGTATCGCTTGGATCGGCGCTTCCTTTTATTTTGTATTCTTAGAAAATGCATTAAACCGCACCGATAATGTGCGCGATGAATTAGCCGGCAACCTTTGGGCCGTGCATGGCGGCGGTTTTTATTATCTTGAAAAATATAAAATAGCGCCTAAAACCATTCCCAAAAAATTACACTGGTTTAAATACGAAGCCTATTTCACTTGGGTAACCGGTATTAGTTTATTAGTAGTGGTGTATTACTTTAATGCACAAGCCATGTTGGTAGATTCGCAAGTAATGAAGCTAACGAGCCTACAAGCTATCGGCATTGGTGTTGCATCTTTTGCGGTTGCTTGGGTTATATATGATCAATTGTGTAAAAGCAAATTAATTACGCAAAAAACAGCGTTTGCTTTAATTGGCTTTATTATCGCAATCGCATTTGCTTATGGTTATAGCGCTGTATTTAGTGCCCGAGCAGCCTACATTCATTTTGGCGCCATGATTGGCACCCTCATGGTGGCCAATGTTTTCTTTGTCATTATCCCGGCACAAAAAGCCATGGTTAAAGCGGGAGCTGCGGGTTTACCCCTCGATCCCTCCCTCGGCAAAAAAGCTTTGGCAAGATCGCTGCACAACAACTACTTTACCCTACCGGTTTTGTTTGTGATGATTAGCAATCATTTCCCTAGCACTTTTGGCTACCAATATCCTTGGGTAGTTTTAGCCATCATCACCTTGGGCACAGCCGGCGTAAAACACTATTTAAACTTAAAAGAAAAAGGACAATACAATGTGCTGATTTTACCGGTATCGGTGCTTATTATTTTGTCAGCCACTTTCATCAGTGCCCCTACAAAAAATAACGACGCTTGTAAAAGTCAAGTTTCCATTCGCGAGGTTACACAAATCATGCAACAACGCTGCGTAGTATGCCATTCGGCAAAACCTACCGACAATATTTATGTGGCAGCTCCCAACGGCGTAATGTTTGATACGCCCGAGCAAATTATTAAAATGAAGGATAAAATTATGCAGCGCGCCATCGTTACTAAAACAATGCCGCAAAACAATAAAACCAATATGACGCCCGAAGAAAGAAATACTATCCGTTGCTGGATAGAACAAGGCGCCTTGAATCAGTAATACTAACGGTAAATATTAAACGAAAATTAGTGCAGCTTGGCACTGATCATGCTTACAAATTCGTTGCGGGTTTCAATTTTTTCAAACTCGCCCCAAAATGCAGAAGTGGTTGTAACCGAATTTTGCTTTTGAACACCGCGCATCATCATGCATAAATGCGATGCTTCAATAACCACGGCAACACCCAATGGATTCAAGGTTTCTTTTATAGCGGTTAAAATTTGCTGCGTTAATCTTTCTTGCACTTGCAATCTTCTGCTGTACACATCCACCACACGAGCCATCTTACTTAAACCAGTAATCCATCCGTTAGGAATATAGGCCACATGCGCTTTGCCATAAAATGGCAACATATGATGCTCGCACATGCTAAACAATTCAATATCTTTTACAATCACCATCTCGCTCACATCTTCATGAAACTTGGCCGATTCTAAAATCGCTTTCGCATCTAACGAATAGCCTTGCGTTAAAAACTGCATCGCTTTAGCAATACGCTCCGGTGTTTTTTGCAATCCTTCGCGCTCACTATCTTCACCCAATAATTCAATAGAGCGTTTGTAATGCCCCATTAATTCTTGCGTTATATCTGCATCGTAATGCTCTACTTTTTTATAAGCCATAATAATAGTAATTAGCGAACCGGATATTCAACAAAATTCCGTTCTGTTTCGTATAAGCGTATTTGCAATTCAAATTGTTGTTCAATTCTTGCACGCAATAAATTATAAATAACCACTGCAATATTTTCTGCCGATGGGTTAAGGTCTTTAAATTCAACCGTATCCAAATTCAAATTGCGATGATCAAATCGTTCAATAATTTCTTCCTGAATTATATCACTCAGCAATTTCAAATCATACACATAACCGGTATCAGGATCTACCTCTCCTACCAGTTTCACAATCAACTCATAATTATGTCCGTGATAATGCGGATGATTACACTTCCCAAACACTGCCGCATTTTTTGCCGCGTCCCAAGCAGGATTATTCAACCGATGCGCTGCATTAAAATGTTCTTTGCGATAAACGGCTACTTTTTGCGACATAAAAATTGATTAACTACATCCGGCAATATTCAAGTGCTTTCTGCAGGAGCTATAACTAACAATAAATGTAAAGAAAGGTTGAGCGGCTATAAAAATTAACCGAAATATTCTACATAAATGCGCGGTGTTTCATACATCTTTAACGAATGTAATTGCACGCCTATTGGTAAATGCGGCACCAATTGTTCCCAAATACCTTTAATCAAATTTTCAATCGAACACATTTTGCCTTGCATAAAAGGTACGTCTACATTCAAATTGCGATGATCTAATACATCCACCACATGCTCTTTAATTATCACGCTGAGTTTTTTTACATCGTACACAAAACCCGTATCCGCATCCGGCTCGCCTTTAATTGTTACGTGTAATTCAAAATTATGCCCATGCCAATT
>JBJOQA010000150.1:0-12597 GCA_046050225.1 Bacteroidota bacterium
GCAAACTACGCTTTGCAGCATCAGCAGTACGCTAACCGGTCGCGATGGTAAAATCATTGCCACTACCGTTCCGCAGCAATTAACTCTAGCTGCGTATCAACAACAAAAAAATAAGCAAAGCATTAAAATCACTAATCCGCATCTTTGGAATTTACAAGACCCCTATTTATATCGGGTTACAACTACCTTAAAAACAAATCAACAAATTGCTCATCAACAAACTACCCGAATTGGCATTAGAACCATTCGATTTGATGCTAATGAAGGGGTATTTTTAAACGGCCAATATCTTAAAATACAAGGCACAAATAATCACCAAGATCATGCAGGTGTAGGAAGTGCATTACCGGATAATTTACAATTCTATCGGATTCGCTTGTTAAAAAATATGGGTGTTAATGCTTATCGTACAAGCCATCATGCGCCAACACCTGAATTGCTAGATGCATGCGATAGTTTAGGGATGTTGGTACTAGATGAAACACGCCTACTGAATAGCAGCACCGAAAATTTAGCGCAATTTGAACGCTTATTAAAACGCGATCGAAATCATCCTTCTGTCTTTTTGTGGAGTATAGGTAATGAAGAGGGTTGGATACAAGCCAATTCAACCGGAAAAAGAATTGCACAAACCTTTATCGCTAAACAACAACAACTAGATCCAACACGCACCTGCACTTATGCGGCCGATTTAGGAAATGTATACAACGGCGTTAATGAAGTGATTCCAATCAGAAGCTTCAATTATCGCCATACCGCCGTTGCAGATTATCACCGCGACCATCCCAACCAACCAATCCTTGGCACCGAAATGGGCAGCACAGTAACTACCAGAGGCGAATACACCAAGGATGAAACAAGAGCCTATGTGCCTGATCAAGACATCACAGCGCCTTGGTGGGCAAGCACTGCAGAGGCTTGGTGGAAACCGGCAGCAGAAAATAAGTATTGGTTAGGCGGTTTTATTTGGACGGGTTTTGATTATCGCGGAGAGCCCACCCCTTATATCTGGCCTAATATCAATTCTCACTTTGGTGTGATGGATGTTTGCGGCTTTCCTAAAAACTTATACTATTATTATCAAAGCTGGTGGACCAACAAAGATGTTCTGCATATCTCACCGCATTGGAATTGGCCGGTTAAATGGGGCGAACCTGCACCGGTTATTGATGTTTGGGTAAACAGCAATGCCGACAATGTTGAATTATTTTTAAATGACAAAAGTTTGGGCAAAAAAGATATGCCCCGCAATGGTCATCTTCAATGGAATGTAACCTACGCACCCGGCAAATTAGAAGCAATCGCTTACAAAAAAGGAAAACGTTTAGAAGCAAAAGTAGAAACCACCGGTGCACCTGCAGAAATTGTATTAACCCCATACAAAACCACCTTAATTGCAGATGGAAGCGATGTTGCCGTATTCAATATTAGCATCATCGATAGAGAAGGAAGAGAAGTACCGGATGCCAATAATATGGTTCGATTTAAAATTAGCGGTCCGGGTAAAATCATTGGTGTTGGCAATGGCGACCCAAGTTCGCATGAACCCGATCAATGTGCACCCGGCATGTGGCAAAGGAGTGCCTTCAACGGAAAATGTCAAGTAATTGTGCAAAGCACGAAGGAATCCGGCTTTATTAAATTTGAAGCCAGTTCACCGGGTTTATGGAGCGGCGGAACGGAAGTGATAACCGTTTCTCCCGGAAGTTTAGCCGCTGTAAATGAAGATCCAACCTATCGTTTAACCGGCCCTGCTAAGCAAACTCAAACAACTGAAAAAATTCTAGGTGCCGATATTTCATTTTTACCGGAGTTAGAGGCCGACGGAATGAAATTTAGCGATAAGGGTGTTGAACAAGATCCTATACAAATTTTGAAAGCACATGGTTTTAACTATGTACGTTTACGCATTTTTAATAACCCTGCCAACGATAGCGGCTATTCACCAAAAAAGGGATTCTGCAATTTGGCATATACGGCACAAATGGCAAAGCGAGTAAAAGCGGCCGGACTAAAACTTTTACTCGATTTTCATTATAGCGATTATTGGGCTGATCCCGGCAAACAATATAAACCCTTCGCATGGCGAAACCTGAATTTTGAACAACTCAAGAAAGCTGTTTACGACTATAGTTTTTCAGTAATGACGGAATTAAAAAATCAAGGTACATTACCCGATATGGTTCAGGTAGGCAATGAAATTAATCATGGTATGCTTTGGCCCGATGGCAGCGTTGCCCATATGGATTCATTGGCACAATTAATTAGCGCGGGTGTTGCTGCTGTAAAAGCGGTAAATCCGGCAACGATAATTTTATTGCACGTTGCGCTAGGCGGTCAAAATGAAGAAACAGTATTCTTCCTCGATAACATGCTACAACGCCAAGTGCATTTTGATATCATCGGCTTATCCTATTATCCTAAATGGCACGGCACCTTGGATGATTTAAATGATAACATGCATGATCTCATCCAACGTTATCATAAAGATGTGGTGGTAGTAGAATATTCTGCACGAAAAAAAGAAGTAAATAAACTTGTTTTTGAGTTGCCAGATAACAAAGGGAAAGGCAGCTTTATTTGGGAACCGCTAAGCACTTGGGAACGTATTTTTGATCAAAATGGCAAAAGCAATTTTTATTTAAATCTTTACGATGAAATCAGTAAGCATTATCTAAAAAAATAATCTCATCCTATATAACTTAATCTTATGGAAAGTAATATCAACGATACTTTTATTCAACGTTTCAATGCAAAACCCTTAATCGTAAGATCGCCGGGGCGTATTAATATTATTGGTGAACATACCGATTACAATGAAGGTTTTGTGCTACCCGGCTCTATTGACAAGGCTATTCAGGTGGCAGTTTCAAAACGTATAGACAATACCGTTAGTTTATATGCCGAGAGCTACAAAGAAGCATTTGAGGCTAATCTAACCGAAATTCAACCCAACAACTCTTGGTCAACCTATATTCTAGGCGTGGTTGATCAATTACAAAAAGGCGGACATGCCCTTGGCGGCTTTAATTTGGTTTTAACCGGTGATATTCCCATTGGTGCAGGTTTGTCGTCGTCGGCTGCACTAGAAAGCGCTACCGTTTTTGCTTTAAACGAATTATTTCATTTGGGTTTATCCAGAATAGAAATGGTACATATCGCACAACGTGCCGAACATGCATTTGCCGGTGTAAAATGCGGCATCATGGATATGTTTGCCAGCATAATGGGAAAGAAAGATCAAGTGATTAAATTGGATTGTCGCTCTTTACAATACGAATATGAGCCTTTACAATTGGATGGCTATCAACTCATTTTATTTAATACTAATGTAAAACACTCATTGGCATCTTCGGCATATAATGAAAGAAGACAACAATGCGAGCAAGGCGTTGCATGGGTAAAAGCATATGCGCCCGATGTAAATAGTTTACGGGATGTAACACTTGACCAATTGGATCAATTTGTAAAAACAAAAGACAGTCTTATTTACAAGCGTTGCAAATTTATTGTAGAAGAGATTGCACGTTTACAAAATGCGTGTAAAGATTTAGAAAATGGCAACATCAAAGCCTTAGGTCAGAAAATTTATGCAACACATGACGGGTTGAGTAAAGCCTACGAAGTAAGCTGTAAGGAATTAGATTATTTGGTGGAAACCGTTAGGCAAGAAAGCGCGGTACTCGGTGCCCGTATGATGGGCGGTGGTTTTGGTGGTTGTACCATCAATATCATTGAAACTTCAAAAGTAGAAGCCATAACTGAGCGATTGATGAAAAATTACAAATCAGTAATGGGCTTGGAGTTAACACCTTATCAAGTTAAACTTGAGGATGGTACTAGTATCGTATAATCTAACATTACATAATTAAGTGAATTAGCCGTTCGGATAGTTGGGCGCTTTAGAATATGCTACGCTCTTGCCATCTTGCTCCATTAAGATCGTACAATATTAGTGGCAGGTAGCCAAAAGAGTATGCTATCTTTGTAGGCTAATTATGAATCCAAGCACTAACCAACCTTCTAAAAGCACTCCCGTAAAGTTTTCATTGATATTGATACTCGGCCTATTAACCGCAATCGGTCCGTTTTCAATTGATATGTACTTACCGGCTTTCCCTGAAATTGCAACCGGTTTACATACAAGCATTGCTAAGGTGATGCTATCCTTATCCAGTTTCTTTATCGGCATTTCATTAGGGCAGCTCGTGTATGGCCCACTGTTAGAAAGATATGGCAGAAAACCACCTCTATATGCGGGTTTAGTGCTCTATTTATTAGCAGCTATAGGTTGTTCGCTTGCACCAACCGTTGAGTCGTTAATTGCCTTTAGATTTATACAAGCATTAGGCGGTTGTGTAGGCATGGTAGCAGCGCGTGCGATTGTGCGTGATCTATTTGATGTAAATCAAAATGCAAAAGTGTTTTCGATGCTGATGTTGGTGGTTGCGGTTTCTCCTATCATTGCGCCAACCGCAGGCGGATATATTACGGCAACCTTTGGATGGCGTGTTGTATTCTGGGCCTTAGTAGTTATTGCAATCGCTATTTTAGCCGGTATTTATTTTATCCTTCCCGAAAGTAAAAAACCGGACCCCAACTTTTCACTGAAAGCGAAACCGATGCTTAAAAATTATTGGTCGATTTTACAGCATCCGCAATTTTACACTTTTGCATTTACGGGCGCTATCGCCTACGGCGGATTATACGCCTATGTAAGTGGTTCTCCACAAGTATTTATGGGTGTGTTTGCGGTAAGCGAAAAACAATTTGGATGGATATTTGCAGCCATTGCAATCGGTTTGATTACGGCAAGTCAAATCAATAATCGGTTGTTAAAAAAATATAGCAGCGAGCAAATCATCATGATGGCATTAGCTTTTCAATCGTTGATTGGCATTGTATTATTTTCTGGTGCCGTTCTTCAACTCTTGAATTTGCCGTTAACCATTACCCTTATATTTTTATTTCTCTCCTGCCAAGGTTTTATCTTCCCCAATGCTTCTGCCCTAACCATGGCAGCATTTGGCCACACGGCTGGAAGCGCATCCGGTTTAATGGGTGCCATTCAATTAAGTGTTGGTGCATTGGCATCAGCCATTGTAAGTAAATTGGAGAATCAAACCACCTTACCGATGACAGGTGTAATGTGTTTTTGCGCATCCTTAGCACTCTTCATATTTATTGCCGGCAGAAAAATGCAAATACGAAAAGCAACCTTATTAGCTGTAGAGGAGGAAGAGGTAGATATGATGGGGAATTTGTAAAAGCTAAGCCTAATAGTGGCTAAAATATTTAAAACTGAATTAAAAAAACTATTCAGCAACATCATCAATTCTGCAATCAAATTGCTGTAGTTCTCTTTCTACATTTAAAAATATAGCGCATTATTTATCATCTCGGTGACAAGATTTCTGCCTAATGCACAACCAACTAAATTCCGTTGCAATAGGCACAGCGCCTGCATGCTTTTATCACAACTGTCAAATGAATTTAACCTCAATGGTACTTTAATTCTATTTTTTTTAAAAGAACGCAAAGCGCTAAAAACTAGGCTGCTTTAAAATATGACCAATATCATATTCGGTAATTTAACAGAAAATAGGAAAAAAATTAATTTACTTAAATTCTAACTTGTTCTTGCCAACTACGCTAGAAAACAACTGTTCATCCATACAATAACTACTCGCATAAATTTATACGCTTGGCACCAACCAATTTAGAATTATTCTAATGGAATAATCTAATGAAACCATGTAACAAGATTAAATGGGACTATTAAAAGCATATAAGCATAGGTTCTTTAAAATCATTAAATGTCTACATCCTTAATCTAACCTAGTAAAACAACTTAAAGCGCTTAGCATTAAGGCAAATGCATTTTAATTCCATTACCTGTTGAAAACTTACTTATAAAAATTATTGACGACTAAAATTTTCAAATTTTAAAACAATTTTTTATGAAAAAAGCCGCCTTAGTCTTAACATTTTTTCTCAGCGCACAATTCCTATATGCTCAATATGTAGGAATTGGAACAACCACACCCCAAGCATTACTTCATGTAGCCGATAGTTCGGTACTATTTACCGGTCCAACCACTATCCCCGGGGTAACTGCCATTACACCGCCGGTTTCGGGAGCCGGAACAAGATTGATGTGGTACCCGCAAAAAGCTGCTTTTCGTGCAGGAAATGTAGATGGAATACAGTGGAACAAGGATAGCATTGGAATTGCATCAATTGCAACCGGCCAAAATACCGAAGCTATAGGAACGGCTTCAGCCGCGTTTGGATTTGAAACAGTTGCCGGAGGTAACTATTCACTTGCGGCTGGTAATAATACAAAAGCATATGGATTATATTCTTTTACAATGGGTAATGCCTCAATTGCATTAGCAAATAATTCAATTGCTATTGGAAGCCAAAATATAGCTAGCGGAGCTAACAGTTTTGCGATGGGCGCTTCTAATGCTGCCAGAGGAATAAATAGTATTACATTAGGCACCAACGGTGTAGCCACCGGGATGTATTCAACTGTTATTGGCTATCAAAATACTACAAGCGGCAATTACTCAATTGCAATGGGCGGTTCAAATACCGCAAGCGGATATTATTCGAGCGCGATGGGCTATAACACAAAATCAAAACACTATGGCGGAACAGTATTAGGGTTA
Source organism: Bacteroidota bacterium (assembly GCA_046050225.1). GTDB lineage: Bacteria > Bacteroidota > Bacteroidia > Chitinophagales > Chitinophagaceae > Ferruginibacter. Next base: position 6,675 of record JBJOQA010000150.1, read on the forward strand.
TTTAATGATTCTCTTGTGGCACCGGATGCACTTGCAATCAATCCCACAAACCGAATATTTCAAATAGGAAATGGCACGGCCGATAATGCAAGAAGTAATGCTTTAACTGTTTTGCAAAATGGCAAAGTAGGCATAGGTGTTACGGCCCCCAATGCTCGATTACAAGTAGCCGATAGTTCGGTACTATTTACCGGTCCGGCTGCCGTTCCGGTAACAACTTCTTTTTCTCCTCCTGCCACAGGAGGAGGAACAAGAATGATGTGGTATCCACAAAAAGCTGCTTTTAGGGTAGGTTTTGTTGCCGGTACTAATTGGGATAAAGATAGTATTGGAAGGTACTCGTTTTCATCTGGCTATGGATCCAAATCATTAGGATTAGCAAGTACTACCTTAGGACATACTAATGCTGCCATCGGAGATTACACTACAGCGATAGGCCACCAAAATTTTGCTAGCGGCATTTCAGCATTAGCATTAGGTGAATTAAATGAAGCAGCAGGCAATTATTCAATAGCAATGGGATACAATTCTTCTACTACCGGTGCTAACTCTTTTGCCATGGGGCAATCTAATACAGCACAAGGTTCATCCTCAACTGCCTTGGGCAGTTCTAATATTGCTGCAGGAAATAGTTCTGTAGCAATAGGTGCCAGTAATACAGCAAGTGGAAATTATGCGAGTGCTTTAGGACGTAATTCTATTGCAAGTAATGAAGATGCAGTAGCTATCGGTGAATCATCAAATGCGAATGGAATAAATGCGATTGCCATCGGCTATTTTAATAATGCCTCAGGAAACTATTCAACCGCATTGGGAATTGGCAATAAAGCAAAATCATATGGAGGTGTAGTGGTGGGAATGAATAATGATAGTACCAATGCTGCAGATCCATTAGCAGTAAACAGTAGTAATCGAATTTTCCAAATTGGCAATGGTACAACTTCAAATGTAAGAAGTAACGCAATGACGGTTTTACAAAATGGTTATACAGGCATAGGTACCGTAAATCCAACAGGTTATTTAGAAATAAATTCGCAAGGAAATACTTCACAGTTGGTAATTTCACAAAGAAGTACAGTTGACAACAGCCGAATTGACCTGAAAAATGGAAATTCAACCGGAAACAGATACTGGCAGATTTCAGCCTTTACAGACGCTTTCTTGAATGCATCAGACGTTTTTAAATTTAGACATGGGGTAAATGGCGATATTTTAAATCTATATGGCAATGGCAATGCAACCCTAGCTGGCACGCTAACACAAAGTAGTGATGCTCGTTTAAAAACCAATATTCATCGCATTCAATTCTCTTATGAAAAAATTAAACAAATAAACGGTTATACTTATCATTGGAAAGATGAAAAGCGTGATCAAAACATGCAAATTGGGCTGCTAGCGCAAGAAATACAAAAAGTATATCCTGAATTAGTAAGACAAGATGATAAGGGGATGCTCAGTGTAAATTACTTAGGATTAGTTCCGGTGCTGCTTGAAGGAATAAAAGCGCAACAAGATGAAATTGAATTATTGAAAACAAGGCTTGAAAAATTAGAACAACTCCTAATCTATCCTCAGCAAAAATAGAATTAGCTTATTGGAAAGAAATCATTTTTGAATAAACAAATACAGCCTCTAAATTGGAGAATTTACCCAATAAAGAGGCTGTATTTTTGATTAGCAATTTTGCTGATAGAATTGCTATTTATGCAATATTAATTTCTTAAAAATGCCACCGCACAAATGCTTCCATGGCGGCATATTGTGTTAAACCTAATTGGGCATACAACTTAGCGGTTCCGGCATTTCTTTCTTCGGCGCGTTGCCAAAACTCACGACTATCCTGGCCTTGAAACGGTACACTATCTTTTTGCGATTGATGAATAAAAATTCCATTACGTTTTCTGGTTACTTGGTCGGGGCTCATAGGTATAGCCATTTCAATTTCGGCAATATCCCATTCTTGCCAAGCGCCTTTGTATAACCATAACCAACAATCGTTCACCCAAGTTTCACCGCTTTGTTTAATGCGCTGTAAGGCTTCCAATACCACATCGAAACATACTTTGTGTGTGCCATGCGGATCGGCAAAATCACCGGCACAATAAATTTGTTGAGGTTGTACTTTGTTGAGTAATTCAATCGTTAGATGAATATCTGCAATACTCATTGGATTTTTTTCAATCGTACCTGTTTCGTAAAAAGGCAAATTTTGAAAATGTATTTGCGCATCCGACAAACCAACATATTTGCAGGTAGCTTTTGCTTCGCATCTTCTAATTAATCCTTTTATCGCACGTATTTCGGGGGTATCTTTTTCAGATGATTTTTTGGTTTTTAAAAACGCGGTAGCATCTTCAAATACCTTTTTACTTTTTGCATCATCAATATCAAACATGTTTTCAAAGCCTACGGCAAAATCTAGAAACCGTGTAACGAACTCATCCGTAACGGCAATATTACCGCTGGTTTGATAAGCAACATGCACTTCATGACCTTGATCGTGCAAGCGAATAAAGGTTCCGCCCATACTGATTATATCATCATCAGGATGTGGTGAAAAAATAAGCGCTTTTTTAGGAAACGGAAAAGACCGCTCAGGATGTTTGTGACCCGATTCAACTTTCTTTCCTCCCGGCCAACCGGTAATTGAATCACGCAGCATATAAAACACTTCTACATTTATATCATAGGCATTTCCTTTTTCAGCTAACAAATCACTCAAGCCGTTTTCATTATAATCTTCATTGGTTAAACTCAAAATAGGCTTATTCAATTTTAAGGCAAGACTGATAACTGCTTTGCGGGTAATCTTCTCCGTCCACTCACATTCGCCGGTAAGCCAAGGACTTTTAAATCTGGTTAATTCACTCGCTGCAGCTTCATCTACCACAAACATACAATCATCGTGATTTTGCAAAAGTGATGCAGGTACATTTTCACTATCCTCCAATTCCGTTGCTCTTTGAATAACTGGCGCTTTAGATTGCCCCCATGCCATCAAAATCACTTTCTTACTTTTCATGATTGTATTGATTCCCATCGTAATGGCCATACGCGGCACATCTGTCATATTCCCAAAATCATAGGCATTGGCCATACGCGTACTATTGTCCAACATCACTAATCTGGTTTTGCTGTAAATACGACTGCCGGGCTCGTTAAACCCGATATGTCCGTTTAAACCAATACCTAAAATTTGAATATCCAATCCGCCTGCGGCTTCAATTTGTTTTTCATAATCCATGCAGTGTTCACGTACTTTTTCTTTGGCCACTGTACCATCCGGTAAATGATAATTTGCCGGATCAATATCAGTATGTTCAAACAAATTTTTACGCATAAAATAATGGTAGCTCTGTAATGCGTCTTTATCCATTGGATAGTACTGATCCAAATTAAACGTAATCACATTTTTAAAACTCAGGTTTTCCTCTTTGTGCATTCGCACCAAATGCGCGTACAAAGTTTTTGGTGTTGATCCGGTTGCTAAACCAATTACACACTTCTTCCCTTCTTGCTCTTTCTGTTTGATTAGATCTCTAATTTGCTCTGCAACAAATAAAGAACCGGCATCGGATGTATTAAATATTTTTACCGGAATTTTTTCTAACGAATCGGTTAAATCTATCTTATTCATCTTGTTATTTTTTATTAAAGGTTGGTGTATGATTGAAACTTTATTAGTTCATTTTTTATTCTTCCAAGCGTGCAATATTTACGCCGCGCTGCTGCCACAACTGTAATACCGTTGCCGCTCTTTTCTTAAAATCATCCCAGTTTTTATTTTCGCTGCGCGACCATAAAACTTCCGCAAGCGCGGTAATTCTTGGAAAGACCATGTATTGCAACTTTTTCTCGTTGGTTATATATTCTGTCCATAAATTGGCTTGGGCACCTAAAATATAAGGTGCAAATTCTTTATCCAAACCGGATGAAGGAAACGGTTGATAGCTATACACTTTTTCTGTGGTGGTGTAACCGCCAATAGTTAAACTATCTTCATTTTTAAATTGACTATGATCAAAATAACACCAGCCGCCGGGGGTCATCACCACCGGATGTTTTTGTTTGGCTGCATCCTTACCGCCCTCTTCTCCTCTCCAACTCATCACAGCGGCATTAGGGGCTAATCCTCCTTCTAAAATCTCATCCCATCCAATAATTTTTTTCCCTTTGCTATTTACAAATTTTTCAACTCTTTGAATAAAATAACTTTGCAATTCGTGCTCATCCTTCAAATTATTTTTTTTCATTAACTGCTGACAAAACTCAGATTGCTTCCATGCCGTTTTCGGACATTCGTCGCCACCAATATGAATATAGTTGGATGGGAATAACTGCATCACTTCGGTTAACACATCCTCTATAAAACCAAAAGTGTATTCGGAAGGACAAAATACATCATCAAAAACGCCCCAAGTTTGTTGTACTTGCTTTCCGGTTTTACTACCCGCCCAAGGAATTTTATCGGTGTTTGTATTTTGATCAGGAAAACAACTCAACTTGGGATAAGCCGCAATAGCAGCGGATGCATGACCCGGCATTTCAATTTCAGGCAACACCGTAATATATCTGTCGGCAGCATATTTCACCACCTCTTTAATTTGTTGTTGGGTATAATAACCCCCATGAACTTTTTGCGTATTACCGGTACCGGGATAGTGACCAATGATGGTACCATTTCTAAAACCACCTACTTTGGTTAGTAACGGATATTTTTTTATTTCTATCCGCCATCCTTGATCATCTGTTAAATGCCAATGAAAAGTATTGAACTTAAACGCGGCTAGATAATCGATGTAACGCTTTACTTCCGGAACGGTAAAAAAATGTCGGCTTACATCTAAATGCATCCCTCTGTAAGCAAATTGAGGCGCATCTTCAATCGTTAGTGCAGGTAAATTAATTGCACCCTTTATTTCATTTTTCTTTTCAGCCGCAACAATTTGTTCTAAAGTTTTGATTGCATGAAATACAGCCTGCGGCGAGCCGGAAATGTTAATCTTTTGATCTGTAATTACCAAACGATAGGCTTCGGTTGTATCAGCTTTCAATTGAATAACAATTAAATTAGTTTGCGCAGTAGAACTAATCATATTTCTGGGCTCTACCAACTTCAAATTACTACCTAATAAAGGTTTCAGCGCAATATTAAGTTGCTGAACAATATTAACTTTTTCCTTATGCGGCGTACAAGTAATTGTTGTTTGCTTAGACAGGCTAAAACTACCCGCATCCATTTTAATACTTGTTGGCGCCGGAACAACACTTACAGGCTGTTGCGCAAATGTTACCAAAGACACAAGCAATGATAACCCTAACCAGATTTTTTTCATGAATATAATTTTGTTAACTACTCCAATGCTTTTTTATTAAGGAGCAAGTGTTTGGTTTGAATGACTATTATTATTGTTGTTGTATACCATTATACATGCAACAAAATCTCCTTCTTATTTTTTTCTACCTCTAAAATAAATTCGCCGAAGATTGTATTTGCCCACGCAAACCAACTACGTGTAAAATTGCTGGCATCATCTTTATGAAATGACTCATGCATGAAGCCGGTTCCGGCATGGGTATTTTTTAGCGTAGTGATACAATTTTTAATTTCACTTTCACTGCTGCTTGTTAATCCGCGTAAAATGATGCTAAGTGGCCATATCATATCCACTGCAACGTGCGGTCCACCAATGCCCTCGGCAATTTTTCCTTTAAAGAAAAAGGGATTGCTGCTGCTCAATATCATTTTACGTGTATTGATATAAACAGGATCAGTTTTACTCACGCACCCTAAATAAGGTAATGCCAATAAACTAGGCACATTGGCATCATCCATTAATAAATGATTACCAAAACCATCCACTTCAAATGCATATACTTTTCCAAAAGTTGGATGCAATGTGGTAGCATGTATTTTCAAAGC
>JBJOQA010000151.1:0-6601 GCA_046050225.1 Bacteroidota bacterium
AGGCAATTACGCCAACAATTAGTAATGGGGTAATCATTAAATAGATAATACCACTATTCATTCCTTCTGCAGGTTTTTCTCCCATTTGTTGGGATGTTTTTGCGCACAATGAACACTGTGCTGATAATCCATTGGCTATAACAAGTAGTAAAAATGAAAAAATATACCGGTACACGATTTTCATGTTGCAAAGTTAGGTAACTGTTTGGAATCCATATTGTAAATATTGCGGGTTACCTATTCAAGTATTTGGAATATTTATACACGTTTGGTTAAATAATCGGTTTTAACGTGTCGTTTCGGGTCAGAAAAACTACTTTTGCACTCCGAATCAAATTCTCTTAACCAATTCATTTATATAGTGGTGCACAATTTTAATGCAGGGCCTTCCATTCTTCCAAAACAAGTGTTTGAACAAGCAGCGGCTGCCGTATTGGATTATCAGCAAAGCGGACTTTCTATTTTGGAAATAGGTCATCGTACCCCTACTTTTCAAGCAATAATGGATGAGGCACGTGCATTGGTAAAAGAATTGATGCAATTAGATGATTATCATGAAGTGCTGTTCTTGCATGGTGGCGCTAGTACACAATTTATGCAAGTACCGATGAATTTGTTAGATGATAAAGGAACTGCCGCTTATGCGGATACCGGCGTATGGGGACAAAAAGCCATCAAAGAAGCCCGCTTGTTTGGTAAAGTAGATGTAGTTTGTTCCGGCAAAGAAAGCAAGTATAGTGTAATTCCAAAAGATTTTGCCGTTCCTAATGATGCCAGTTATTTTCATATCACCACCAACAATACGATTTACGGAACCCAATGGCAAAAAATTCCGAAAACAAGTAATCCAATGGTTGCCGATATGAGTTCGGATATTTTTAGTAGAGTACTCAACTTTAATATGTTTGACCTGATTTATGCAGGTGCGCAAAAAAATATGGGTCCCGCCGGTGTAAACCTGCTTGTAGTAAATAAGGGGATTTTAGGAAAAATAAAACGCCCCATTCCTGCAATAATGGATTACCGTAATCATATTAATGACGGAAGTATGATGAATACACCTCCGGTATTTGCAGTTTTTGTTTGTTTACTCAACCTTCGTTGGTTGAAAGCGGAAGGTGGCATTGCAGCGATAGAAAAAAAGAACAACGAAAAGGCAGCATTGTTATATGATGAAATCGACCGCAATCCATTTTTTCACGGAACTACTTGTGTAGAAGATCGTAGTAAAATGAATGTTTGTTTCGTGATGAATAATGAAGAACAAGAAGCCGCCTTCTTGCAACTGGCAAAGTCGAAAAACATTATCGGCATTAAAGGACATCGATTGGTAGGCGGTTTTCGCGCTTCTTTATACAATGCATTGCCTATCAGTAGTGTACAAGTTTTAGTGGATGCAATGCGCGAATTTGAACAAGCAAATCAATAATTTTTTACCTTATTTTACCCCAAATAGCAACTATAAAATGGTTACAATTTCTCCGTTCAAAGCACTAAGACCCGAAGCGCAACACGCTAAAAGTGTGGCCTCTCGCCCTTACGATGTATTGAATAGCAAAGAAGCGAAAATCGAAGCGCAAGGAAATCCTAGTTCATTCTTGCATATTACTAAAAGTGAAATTAATCTTCCCGAATCGGTAGATATTCATGATCAAAAAGTATACGAAACCGCCAAAGAAAATTTGGTGGCCTTCATTAGCAGAAATATCCTATTCCGCGAAAACAAACCCTGCTATTATATTTATCAATTAATCATGAACGGACGCAGTCAAACCGGCTTGGTTTGCGGCAGCAGTGTTGACGACTACGAAAACGGGTTAATAAAAAAACATGAATTTACCCGTCCCGATAAAGAATTAGATCGCATTAATCATATTAAAACAACCGGCGCCCAAACAGGAAATGTTTTCTTAGCTTATCGTCAGGTAACCGAAATTGATACCGTAATCAATAATTGGAAGAAAGATAAAAATCCGGTGTACGACTTAATAGCAGATGATGGCATCAGCCATACGATTTGGATTATTAATGACGATAAAACCATCCAGCTCGTTTCTGATCTGTTTAAAGAAAAAGTACCTTGTACTTATATTGCCGACGGACATCACCGAGCAGCCTCTGCCGCAAAAGTTCGTCAAGCGTTGGGTGAACAAGCTCCGGAAGGTGCAAATATTTTTTTAACGACCCTTTTTCCTAGCGATCAATTGTATATCATGGATTACAATCGCGTCGTAAAGGATTTAAATGGTCATACAAGCGAAGCGCTTTTAGAAAAACTGAACGAAAAATTTGAAGTTACTTCCGTTGATGCCGCTTTTTCGCCTGCCCATTTGCACGAATTTGGTTTATACCTGCAAAAACAATGGTACTTACTGCGTTCTCGTCCGGAAACATTTACAACTGATCCAATCGGAATTTTAGACGTAACGATTTTACAAGAAAATTTCTTGGAACCAATACTTGGTATTGTAGATCAACGTACCGATAAAAGAATCGATTTTGTTGGAGGTATTCGCGGCTTGGGCGAACTCGAAAAACGCGTCGATAGCGGCGAAATGGCCCTCGCAATTAGTTTGCATCCTGTTTCTATTCAACAATTATTCGACATTGCTGATTCCGGAAATGTAATGCCACCTAAAAGCACTTGGTTTGAGCCTAAATTACGCGACGGCTTGTTAACTCATCTGTTGAATGACTGATAAGAAGGGAAATCTCGTTTTAAAAAGAAAATATTAGCATTTCCCAACCTTTTTTAGACTTAATAACGTTTTATTATCGAAAGAGCGGTACTTCAAAGCCGCTCTTTTTTTATCTTTACAATGATGAAACAGCTGATAATCGTTTTACTGGCTAGCCTTTTTGGCTTCACAACCTACGCGCAAACTGCAAAAGAATTGCAAGAAAATGGACGGGCATTTTTGCAACAGGCCGACTTTTCAAATGCCATACTAGTGCTTAATCGGGCAAAACAATTAGAACCGCAAAATATCGACATCTCAAAAGATTTAGCCTTGGCCTATTATTTTCAAAAAGATAATAATAAAGCACTCGAAATCATTTTGCCGGTGCTTGCAACAGATGAAGCAGATGACCAATGTTTTCAAATTGCAGGAAATATATATGGGCAATTGGGCGATATCAAAGAATGCGAAAAAATTCACAAAAAAGGCTTGAAAAAATTCCCCAATAGTGGCCCGCTATACAATGATTATGGCGAATTCCTTTATGCTCAACAAGATTATACAGCAATTAAATGGTGGGAAAAAGGGATAGAAATGGATCCCGGGTTTTCAAAAAACTATTTAAACGCTTGTAAATATTATTATTTAACTGCCGATAAAGTTTGGTGCCTTATTTACGGCGAAATTTTCGTTAATATCGAACCCCTAGGTAATCGCACACCGGAAGTGAAAAATATTTTGTTGGAGATGTATAAAAAAATGTTCTCCGACGTTCAAATCAATAATGGACAACACGAAGGAAAGTCTTTCGAAAAAGCATTCCTTCAAGCCATGAATAAACAGAGCCAGTTAGCTTCACTTGGCATTACTCCCGAAACGCTAACAATGATTCGTACCCGATTCTTGCTCGAGTGGGATCATGAGTATAGTCAACAATTCTCCTTCCGATTGTTTGATATGTATCGCCAATTTTTGCAAGAAGGATTGTTTGATGCATACAACCAGTGGCTGTTTGGCGCCGCTCAAAATTTAGCAGGGTTTCAAAATTGGACGAATACCAATAGCGCGGTTTATCAAGAATTTGTGCGCTATCAACGAGGAAGGATTTTTAAAATTCCTACCGGACAATACTACCATTAAAGAGCCGCTATAGCGAAGTTCCCAAATTTTCAGTTTGGCTAAATGCATTTTTTATTATCTTCAATTTGTACACGATTATTGCCAACAGTAGTTGAATAGTAAAATCGTTGCCCGATATAACCATTGAGGTATCGGATTTCTGTTTCATTAACGATTACTTACCATGAACGATCAGTCTAGAATTTTTGATTTTCTTGAATATCAATTGCAACATTTTCCTAAAACGGATATGTTAGCTTCTAAGGAAAATGGTACTTGGGTTACTATTAGTACTGCAGAAGTGAAAGAAAAAGCCGACCGTTTAAGTGCCGCCCTTTTAAGCTTGGGCGTAAGCGGACAAGACATGCAGGTTGAAAATCAAGATAAGGTAGCGCTCATCAGTCGTAACCGCACCGAATGGTTGATTTTAGATTTGGCCTGCCAACAAATTGGCGCCCTGCTTTGCCCAATTTACCCCACCACCAACGTTAACGAATTGGAATTCATCTTTAATGATGCTACCGTAAAGTTGGCATTTGTTAGCGGGGATGAAATCATGGCTAAGGTAGAAAGCATTCGCGCTAGTGTTCCTACTTTGCAAAATGTATACAGTTTTGATAGCTTACCGGGAGCAATTCATTGGCAAGAACTTTTAAAAATGCCGCAGGCGGCCGACTTTGAAAAGTTAGCACAAGTTAAGGCAACAATTCGCCCCGAACATTGCGCTACCATTATTTACACTTCAGGCACAACGGGATTTCCAAAGGGTGTAATGTTAAGCCATCGCAATATTGTTACCAATGTTTTAAATGCGGTTAAAACCTTTCCGTTTGAAAAAAACACCCAGGGCAGGTCGCTTAGCTTTTTACCTTTGAACCATATTTTTGAAAGGATGGTATCCTATATCTACATGTATAGTGGTATCTCTATTTATTATGCAGAAAGTTTAGAAACGATTGCCGATAATTTAAAAGAAGTTAAACCTAATTTATTTTGTACCGTACCTCGTTTGCTCGAAAAAGTGTATGAAAAAATTATGGCGAAAGGCGCTGAACTTACGGGCATTAAGAAGAAACTATTTGATTGGGCGATCGAGTTGGGTAATCAATACGATATCAACAAACCCGGCGGCCCTTGGTATAAGCTGCAATTAGCCATTGCCAATAAATTAATCTTTAGCAAGTGGCGCGAAGGCTTGGGCGGAAATATCAATTTTATCATTACCGGTGGAGCTGCTTGTCAAGTAAGATTGATTCGAATTTTTTCAGCCGGTAATATCCCAATTTATGAAGGATACGGCCCTACTGAAAATAGTCCGGTAATTAGCGTGAATTGTCGCCGTAGCCATGGTACTAAATTCGGTACAGTGGGTTTGGTTTTAAAGGGTCAGGAAGTGAAGTTGGAAGCCGATGGCGAAATTTGTGTAAAAGGGCCTAGTGTAATGATGGGTTATTATAAGCGCCCCGAGCTTACAGCCGAAACCATCATTGATGGCTGGTTACATACCGGCGATATTGGCATATTTGAAGATGGCAGATACTTGCGCATCACCGATCGTAAAAAAGAATTATTTAAAACTAGTGGCGGAAAATATGTTGCACCGCAACCCATCGAAAATAAAATGAAAGAATCTCCTTTTGTTGAGCAAATGATGGTAGTGGGTGCCGAACAAAAGTTTGTGGGCGCTTTAATTGTGCCAAGCATTCCTAATTTAAAAGAATGGATGCGCCATAAAAATATTCCTTTTGTTACCAATGAAGATGCAGTTAACAATCCTGAAGTTTTGAAATTGTATCGCGAATTGGTAGATAGCTTCAATAAATTTTTCAACCAAGTTGAACAAGTAAAACGCTTTGAATTATTGCCCAACGAATGGACAATTGACAGTGGCGAATTAACCCCCACACTCAAATTAAAACGGAAAGTGATTTTTGAAAAATATCGCGATGCAATTGCACGGATTTACAATTAAGGGGTTTCAACGTTAGAATCGTTTTATCGTTTGATTCGTTTAAGACGTTAAATTCGTTGTTCTTTCGCCGCTGCGCTGGAAGAGGTAAGTTTAACAGTTTAAGGTCTAAAGTTTAAGGTTGGGTTTACGGTCGTCGCTCCGCTGGATGGTGTTCCTAATATGTTTCTTGTGGACACGAACCACGGCATTTTTGGAGTAATGTTTCCAACCCTTCAAGCCTCGCTCTCTTTCTCATTCTCTTTCTGGGCTTTTTCGCTGTAGCGCAATGAACGACATTTTAGCCAATTTTTCTGCAGCCTTGATTTTTTGCTTCTTTTTTATCAAGGAAAAAGAAGGAGGAAGAAGTTTCAACGTTGGAAACGTTTGATGCGTTTAAGTCGTTGTTCATGCGAAGATGCGCTGAAACCCAATATTTCTCAATAATATTCATTTCCTATCAAATAGAAAAAGGGGTTAACAAAGGTTGATGATTTAACCAGTTGTTAACCCCTTAGGTTTTTTATTTAATGCAATTGTTTACAACTGAATACTCAATCTTCCAAAGAAAATTGAACCATTCACACCCATTTGTACCGGTGCATATTTAAACACACCGAAATAGCTGTTTTCATAAACCTGCTCATCCGGAAAAACATTAAACAAATTGTTGGCACCTGCCGAGAATCTAAATTTATCCGTGATTTTATAACTCACGCTCAAGTCGGTAACCACTTTTGCACTATGCTTTTGCAAGCCTCCAAACGGATAGCCATTGCGTGTTACTTCTCCAAAATAGGTAAAGCGTAATTGTGTGTTCCATTTTTTATAACTGTGCGTAAAACCTAATGTT
>JBJOQA010000152.1:0-3103 GCA_046050225.1 Bacteroidota bacterium
TAATTGCCAATCCATTCGCTGTATTTTCGAGTACCGCTTTTAACATAGTCGATACTGTTATTCCAAATCGTTTCTTTTTTATTGTGGTAATAGGTAAATGCATCAATCACTTTACCATTAGGTAGGGCAAGTGTATCATATTGAATCACAAAATTCTTTTCAGCAAACCAAGCAAAATCAGGTACACCCGTAGCTGAATAACTTAGCGTTTTAAAACCGTTTGGATTAGCAGGTTCATACAAAGCCGGTTTGCCATTTCTATTCGCTGCATTTAGCTTTCCCAATTCTTTATACTTTGCCACTTCATCCGGCGTTTGTAACTGACCGGTTGCGCCCACAACATAACTATTAGGCACTGTTAATACCACGGTATAGTTGGCATATTCGCTATAAAATTCGCCCATATCCAAATAAGGAAACTCGTGCCAACCCAACTTATCAAAAACTGCAGGTTTAGGATACCATTGGCAGGCCATAAATTCGCCATCGGCATAGCCGGAACGAGAAAAATAGGGCGGCAATTTTACTGTAAAAGGAGTTGCAATGGTTACTTTTTGTCCGGGAGCCAAAGGTTTATTCAACAGTACCTTAATAATGTCGATATTATCCGGATTACTATGGGCTTCTGTTTTGGCGGTAACGCCATCCACGGTAAAAGCCAAATCTTCAATACTCCCCTCTCCATAGCTCTCCATCTTTTTTCCACGGTCAGCATCCGCTTTCAATTGTTTAATTAAAGCCGTTTTATCATTTTTATAGGCATTGGGCCAAATATGAAACCATATAAAGGTTAGGGTTTGGGGTGAATTATTTTTATAAATGATACTTTCAAAACCGGTGATCGTTTTAGCTTTTTCATCTAAACTAGCTTTAATAGTGTAATCAAGGTCTTGCTGCCAATATATTTGTTGACCAAAATGCTTTAATGGCCAACAAAAGGCAACAATTAAGAATGCAATAATTTTCATTGTTTAATTTTTTAAAATGGTTCGAAAACTAAATTCTTGGAGGACTAGCTTAATTCCGGTTAATAATTTTAGTGCTCAATTTACAAGGATTCACCAAACAAAGAGAACAAAACAAATAACTGTCATTTTTTTAACATAACTGTAGAAATTTGTGCATACTAATTGCGAGTATTGCATTAAAAAATAAATAATTTGAGCTAGCTTTAACGCCTGAATATTTTTTCATTTTGGCATTTGCAAATCAACTGTTTCATCGGCAGTAGCCATTACAACAGTCTTTCCAGCTAAACTTAAATAATTTGATGAAAAAGATAATTTACCCGGTTTTGTTGTGTAGCCTGGTGATATTTCAAAGCTGTTTCGACATTGTAGAACAGGTTTTTATAAAACAAGACGGAAGTGGTAATTTTCAAATAACCTTGAATTTCAGCAAAAGTAAAACCAAGTTGAATTCGATGATGAAAATGAAAACCGTAAACGGCCATCCGGTTCCTTCACAACAAGAAATTAAAGATCGTGTAGCCGGCATAGAAAAATCGGTTGCAAAAATTGGTGGTATCTCGCAAGTAAAATCGCAGTTAGATTTCGATAATTTTATTGCTACTTTTTCTTGTTCCTTTAGTAAGGTGAATCAATTAAACTTGGCTGTTCAAAAAATAAATGCTGAAGAAAAGGGCAATAAAGAAAATGTGGGAAATCTATTTCAGCATGACAACCAACAAAAAACATTTAGCAGGCTCAATACCCTTTCGCTTAAAAAAGAATACGACAAAATGACCAGTGCCGATCGTGAAATATTTACAGGTGCAAGTTATACCACCATTTATAAATTTGAACAGTCGGTAGTAAGTGTAAGTAATGCCGCGGCCAAAGTTGCGCCAAGCAAAAAAGCGGTTTTATTACGGCAGAATGTACTTGACATCATCACCAACAAAAAAAATATTGATAATAAAATTCAACTAAGCAATTAAATATGAAACGCAGTATTTACCTTTTCGTTCTAGCCTTTTTTGCCTGTAGCCGTATTGCTGCGCAAGATTTGATTCAGCAAGTTCCTGAAAACTCCAGTCTCGTAATTCGCTATTCGGGAGACATGTTTTCGAACAAACTTACTGAAGACAAACTAGAATCTTATGCTTTTGTAAAAACGATGTTGATGCGAACCTTACGGTTAGACAGCTTCACATCTATTAAACAAATGGGCTTGGATCTTACGCGAAACACCTATCAATACGGACAAAGTACAGACAGTAGTTTTCAGTTGGTAAGTACATTTCACATTCGTGATCGCGAATTATTTAAAAAATTCTTACAAAAAGCTTTTAAAGATCGTTTAGAAATCAAATCACAAAATGGATTTGAACAAGCCGAACTTGGCGAGGATTTTTATGCAGGTTGGAATGATTCCATCGCTGTATTTGTAATGACCACCTTACACAATAGGTATTCGATTGAGCCAATGCCTGATGCAGAAGAAACAGTCCCTGCAGTAGATTCAGTTGCGGCGGTTGTAGAAGCACCTAAAGCGGAGGCTCCTGTCATTAAACAAAAACCAGCAGTTAAAAATAAAAAAGGGGCACAAAAAAGGCCAACAGCGGCAATCAAATCTAAAAAAAGCGGAAACAAACAAGGCACTTTACGTAAGCCTAAAAAACCGGCACGTATTTTTGATGAAGAGGTGGTTGTAGATGAACGATCTGAAGAAGATCGCATTCAAGATAGTATCCGTGATGCACGCAGAGAATTTTGGTATCAACAACAAGAACAAAAGAAAACAGCCATCATACGAGGTATTGGTCAAGCAAAATTGGAAGAGATTTTTAATGCGGCAGCCGGTATTTCCTCTATAGGCAAACAAACTGACTATACTACCATTGTGGATGATAAAGCCCAGTTATCTATCTGGATTAATTACGATAATTTAATCAACCTTTACTGGAAGGCAATTATGGGTAATGCTTTACATGTTCCTTCAAAATTAGGCACCATAGATAGTACCAATAAATTGTCGAGCAAAACGGCCATCAATGTTTATTTCGACAATGATCAATTACGTATGGTGAGTAAGATGATTACGCCGGATCCATCTTTATCAGCCAAAACTGCTGCCGTATATCAAAGCAAACAATCATTAC
>JBJOQA010000153.1:0-4617 GCA_046050225.1 Bacteroidota bacterium
TTGGACGAACGATGTGCCTTCCTTTTTTCATGCCATCAAACTTCGTCAGGGTAAATCTATAAAGCGGCATAAATTATTCAATGGATAAGGGATTACAATTTGAATATTTACGAATCAAAAATCATTTTTAGTAATACCAACCTGAAATTTGTACAGATGGAAAGTTCAATTTTGAATAAAAAATTTGGTTGATGAATCCAAATTTGAGACATTGATTAAACGAATTATAAACTCATTTCAATAAAGTTAAATGGATACTTATTGAAGGCGCTGCTTACGTTAGGCCGTAACAGTTTCATCCGCAGTTTTCCTAAATATTCGTTGTAAAAATGTATAAACATAACACCCTGCACAAAAACCAATAAATGCTTCTAAAGCCGCAAAAATGGAAAGGATAGTAGCCAAAATTTTTGCCGGAAAAGTTTGGCTGTATACAGATAACGCTAAAATAGCAGCAGAAAAAATAACACCTACGATGGCTGCAAATCTCTTGGGCGCTCTGTCTACCGGCTTAAAACTAATGGAAAGGGTTTCTATTATAAATCCACTAATAATGCCTAGGGTACTGTATTTGCCCAAATTAAATGCACGCAAAATAAAATCTGAAAATAAAAATAGCGGTATAAGAATATAACCTGAAAATAACCAAACCAAGGTTAGACTCAAGACTAGCAAAGCTGTTAATCTTGCCTGATTTTCATTAACCGTTACAAAATCAACCGGGCATTCTAGGTTATTTTTTAAATCTCTCATGCAATATTTAAAGTTTATGTACTGCCGAAGATAAGTAAATAAATAAGTCTACCAAAACAATGGACTTTAAATTTTTGTTTAAAAATAAAAAGCCGATGTAGAAACATCGGCTACGTATGCATTTTGAAAATCACATACGACAACAAGTTTATGATTTAATATAATCCCTTAATAAATTCCCAATTAGTATCTTCTTTAATCATTTGATTGAGCAAATGCTTGTCTTTTCTCAATTTTAAAATATGGTAGTTGAGTTGTATTAGCTGATTAATTACTAAAAAAATACAACTAATAAAAAGTGTTAATATAATTATGTAAGTCATACATCTATTTTTTTAATGATAAAATATAGTCCGCCAAAATTTCACGATCTGCATCAGTGAGTTGTGTAAGCGCAGGCATTTGTGGATATCCTGCTCGCTTTTTACCCGGTGTTTTAATCCATTGAATTAATCCTCCTTTATCCTTTTCATAAATGCTAATCATCTCGGTAATTGGAGGTCCCACCAATTTATCCTTTTCTGCATGACAACTACTGCAGTTTTGTTGAAATAATTCAATTCCGCTTCCTTTTGTAGCATCCTTTGTTTGTGCTCCGTTACTTAGATTCGTTTGTTGGATGTTTTCTCTCGCTTCTCGCGATAGCTTTTCAAAAGCAGCGGTATTGGCAGCTACTAATTTTTGATGCGGACGTAATGCATTTGCTCGATAAACATGTCGGCCGCTACCCATAAAAATTACCGTCAATGCTAAGAAGCAAATGATTTTTATGAAATGCTTATTTATATTATCCGGCGAACCGGTAATAGCCTTCCACATCCACCACATGGCCGGCAATGCAAAAGATGCACCGGATAAAATCACCACAATTAATTTCCAATCAAAACCTTTGGTAGGTAAGGTCAACAATACCAATGGTCCAATTATAAATTGGGCAATAGAGGCGGCAAGCGTAAGTGATAGTGCTTTTTTCTTAATATCATACCTTGTTAAATTTTCAAAATAGGTTTCAAAAGGGTAGCTTTTTCTTCCCATATACCAAAAAATAAATAGCCCGGTTACAGCCATAGATGCGGTTACAAAATGTAAATACCTTGGTAACACGTTGGGAAGCATTAGCGCACTAAAAAAGCCTTTGATCGTACCCCACTTTTCGGGGAACAGCATCAGATTTATATTTACCAAAAAGATTAATGGGATAAAAAGAAAAATACCACTTGCTGTAGCAATGATGGCAATACTCAAGGGCTTATTTGAATCAAGTACATGCCAAGTATATTTGTTTAAATAGGTTAACAAGAATGCTACAGTAACTAATGGAATAATGGCAATCCACATTCCTCCTGTAAGTGAGGTGGCAGTATAAAAATAGGTTGCATACAAAGTAGAAATACTCAATAATGGAGCAACGCCCAGTACAACAGCCAAACTTTTGTTTACAGTGATAGTTCTAGAAATTTCATGCGCAAGTATATGGTAATCTTTATTTTTCAATCCTTTAATTTGGCACCATAACGTTAACAAGGTGCCGCCCAACATTAGGTTTACGAACAAAATGTGCAGTATAAATGAAAAAACCAATAAAAATATTAGTAACCCTTCTGGCAAAGGAAGCGGTAATGGAATATCTCGAGGAACCGGTGTGTTTATTTGAAGTAAGGAAAACATATGGGTAGTATTTATTTATTTGAAACAATTTGGGTTAATGCGGTACTATCTTTTTTCTCTTTTTCTTGTGTTTCAATCATCTTAATTATCGCCGAAACACTTTGATTGGGATTCACCACCACTCCTTCATTTTGTGCTCCCTCAATTACATCTCCGGTTTGTTGCAAATTTTTGATATAGGCTGCCAATGCTTTCAATTCTTGTTGATTACCCGGAAATTCAGGCATAAACGTGCGTCCATTGTGCATGCCTTTTGTAAAGGCGGCAACTGCGCTCTCTTCAAAGGGCTTGCCTGCCCCATATAAGTTTTCAAATACTGTAACAATTGAATTAATTCCCTGTGTAGTGTGGCATCTACTGCATGTTAAAATGAATACATTTCTGCCTGCTTCAATTTTGTTATTCTCTGTTACTTCGGGTGTTGAAGTATAGGTTGCGTACTTTAAAATGCCATCTCGTTTGTAGAGTGGGTAGTCTTCTTCGCGCAGCAAATTACTGTACATGTAACCACCTATCACATAAGGCTTTCGAATAAATTCGCGAACTCTTTCAAAAATTCCTAAAAATGCAAATGCCATAAAAAATGGAACAATTACCATGGCCAATCTTATTTTTTTAGGTTTGAAGAAACCTAATAATGCAATAATTAATACAGAAGAAATGGCAGCTAATATTACATACTTGAGCAATTCATAATATTGGGCGAACTGCAGTGTGCCAACCGCCGTGCTCATATTTTCTTTCATGGCCGATGGCATTGCTTGATAATAATAAATTGCTCCTGCTAATGATAATGGTGCCCATATAAGTATCCATATCGCAGTTTGTTTTATCGCACGCGCTCTTAAATCGGTATTTTTTTTAGTAAACAGGATGGTTAGTAAAAATCCAAACACACCTGCCACTAACATAGCAGTGGGCGTTCTAAATAGTAATTGCGGCATGTAAATTGGATTAGTAAATCCATTAAGTAAACTGTGCTGTGTATTCCAGTTCCCCGGATCCATCATGAAGCCTAAAATTGAAACTATAATCGCCATGGTTATCCATGAAAATATAGATAGATACCAACCAAATTTAATGTGCCTGAGTTTTGCCTTTAATGATTTATTCGCATTCTTCCAGGTTAAAAAATAAATTAAAATCAACACAACTTCTGTAACAAATACCAGCCATTCTACAAACCAAGCCCAATAAAATACGCGTATTAAACTTGCAATAGAATTGGGGCTAACTACAGATACCGACAACCATATCCCAACCCCGGTCATAGCGCCTAAGGTAGTGGTGATGATAAAGCCCACTTTCATCATTTTGTACACCATGGCATCCCATTCGGGATTTGTAATTTGATTGCCGTTACTATTTAACACACCTTGTTGCTCTAACCGAGTAATGTAAGGGATGAAGCCCACTGCCAGCCCATGATTAATACATACATGCAGTATGGCAATTAAGGCAATTAAAAAACGGTCGTTCAACCAGTCTAAATGAAACATTGGAAAGTCCATAATTCGTAAATTTTATTTAGCAAAATTGAAATAGTCCTATCTTATTTGAATAAAATGAACGTGCTCTTTATATCAGAAATCATGCTTCGTTTTTACACAAAACAGATTTTTTATTTCAATTTTCATTCATTCATTTTATAGAATAAAAACATAACCTTTAACCGTTTCACTTAATGCAATTGGCTCATCGGGGTTAACAATTATTTTATTAAAACTTCAAAGGCTAAGTACCATTTTTACAACCCATTTAGACGCTATAATCATGATGCCAAATAAAAACATTAGCAAAGCAATTCGATTAATTTGATGCATTAAACGTATTACTTGATCCGGCTTTTCAAGCGTTCCATTATTGGTGAGGTACAAATACTGTTTAATTTGTTTTAATACACGCATGTTTCTTGATTTTTAATTTTAGAAATTAGCTACCAATCAGCCAATTAAATAGTTTGAGTAAATTTTTGTGTTGCAGGTAAATTGCACCAATTACAATTAGTCCAATTATTAATTGAATCATTCTGGATGCTTTTTTAAAACTTAATTCATTCTTTTTGTTTGGGTTGGTTCTTTCCATTTTGTTTTTTTTATGTTGTTAAAAAAATAGTACTAAGCTGTTTGAAGAAAAAGATGGTGTAATCAAATCCAATCATTTACTTGTTGTTTTTTCTGAAATATTCAGGCGTAA
>JBJOQA010000154.1:0-4798 GCA_046050225.1 Bacteroidota bacterium
TTCCGAACAGAGAAGTTAAGTCCCTTATGGCTGATGGTACTGGTATACCAACCGGGAGAGTAAGTAGTCGCCATATTCTTTGAAGAAACCCCAGCTATGCTGGGGTTTTTTTATGCACATAGGTCAACGAATACCCTTGATATAGTCTTCCAAAATTACCAAGCTGAAACGAATTGCCCTAAACGCTGATAGGGCATACAAATAATCGATGAAATTTAAGCAGTTATATAATTGCACTAAATTGTTATCCCGCTTTGTTAACTAAACATTGTGCAATTGCTTCATCCTCTGCCATATTAATATTTCTTTCGCTAACGCAATTAATGCAGATCTCAATTAAAATTACGTTTTCAACTAGTAGAAGGGTATATTAAAAAAAAGCATTACAAAATCTCCCATCCAAAAAATGATCTTCTTTCGCTTTATTCCGAATTAGCATTGGTATGTTTATTTATCAAATAGATAAAATAAATTATTTAATAAAAAGTCATATCTTTAAAAATAAGAATTATGATTATTTATGAAGTGAATGTCAAAACAACAGGTTGGCGCCTATTGCTCCTTTAAAATTGAATATTTACTATTAAAATTGGGCTATTTGCAATGAAAGGAATTTATATTTTACTACTTGTATTTTTGGGGTCTTTGCATAGTTTCGCCCAGAATGTTAACTGTCCACCAAATGCAGATTTTGAAACAGGCACCTTTAATAATTGGGAGTGCTTTATTGGTGACGTAGATACGCTAAATGGTAGAAATAATATAGTGCTGAGGCCTAGTGGACCAATACAAGGAAGGCATGAATTAATTGACTTTAATACCTCAGGATTTGATTTTTATGGAAATTTTCCTGAAGCGAGTCCATATGGAGGTAGGTACGCAGTTAAATTGGGGAATAAATTTACAGGAAGTGAAGCTGAAGCCATTTCTTATACTTTTCAAGTTCCTCCGCTTGCGGATACCTTCAGTATTGTTTATTATTATGCGGTAGTTTTTGAAGATCCGGGACATTCACATATTGAACAGCCTCGTTTTTTTGTTTCTGCTTATGACGTTGAAACTGGTAGTGTTATTGACTGCGCATCTTATGATTATGTGGCTACTAGTTCTATTCCGGGATTTCGACAATCATCTAGAGATTCTAATGTTTTATATAAAGAATGGACTCCCTCATCCATCGATTTCGCAGGATATTCAGGAAGAAATGTACGGCTTGAATTTAGAACCGCTGATTGCACTAGAGGAGGACATTTTGGATATGCCTATTTAGATATTGGCGATGGTTGTGGTGGAGAGTTGGCACTCGGGGCACATTGTGTTAATAGTGACAGTGTAGTGTTAACAGCACCTTACGGCTTTCAAAGCTATACTTGGTATAATGCAAATTATTCAAGTGTAATGGGTAATGATCGCTTAGTGGTTTTACGCCCCGCACCTTCCGCTAGTACCGTATATCATGTAGATATGGTTCCTTATTCGGGTTTCGGTTGCCGCGATACTGCAGATGCTAGAGTTACCATTTTGACTACGCCTGATACGCCCTTTGTTATCCATCCTATCTATTGTAAAGGTGATTTTGCCACCCCTTTAAAGGCACAAGCAACACCGGGACATGAATTAGTATGGTACCGAACTGCTACAGGCGGAGTAGGTGCCACTCGTCCGCCAATACCGGCAACCAACGTTGCCGGAACATTTGATTATTGGGTAAGCCAAAGAATAATTTTTGGTGGTTGTGAAGGACCCAGAAATAAAATTACCGTTACCATTACGACGCCACCTACTGTTTCATTTGTTATTAATGATAGTCGACAATGTTTGCTGGGTAATAATTTTTCGTTTTCAAATACCTCCACAAATACACAAACAAATTCTACTTATACTTGGGATTTAGGCGATACGATTCTTACAAATTCACCAATTATTAACCATTCCTATACCAATACCGGAACTTATTGGGTAAAATTGACAGTAAATAACGGCGGTTGTTTTAAAAGTCTAACCCAATTTGTAAATGTGATAGATCATCCAATTGCTGCATTTACCTATCCTTCCGTGATTTGTGAAAATCAAACTGCTATTGTTTTGCAAAATACCTCCTATGTACCAAATGGTAGTGGGTTGATTAATAATTGGTGGTGGCAAATAAACGGAAATATTAGTACCGCAATTGTTCCGGCTGTATTTACACATCCAGCAGGCACGCTAAACGTTAAATTAGTAGCTACAACAGCTGATGGATGCAGATCGGATACCACCATTCATGTATTAAATTGTTATGCTCGACCGGTGTCAAAAATTGGATTAAACACAAACCTATGCAACAATGAAGTTATCCAAATTAAGGATCTTTCTTTTGTGCCTAATTCAACTTCAGGCCAAATTGTTAAATGGAATTGGTTTTATGATAATGTACTTTCATCCGGGTTGCAAAATCCAGCAATATTTTTATCCGCCGGCCAACACCTTATTTCTTTGCAAACAGAAACGGATAAAGGTTGTAAATCAATTAGCATTGATAGCCTGATTACCGTGAATCCGAAGCCGGCAATCGCTCTACATATTTCCGATTCTTGTGTATTTAGAAATATTGATTATACGGCAAGCGCTATTTCTAATGTACCTGTAAACAAGTGGATTTGGAATTTCGGATTTGGCTTTAGTCAAGGTAATGCAACAGTAACCAAAAAATATGTGCATGAAGATGCACACACCGTGATTCTTATCGGAGAATCGAACAAAAATTGTAAAGACACAATTATTCGGCCGCTAGTAATTTACTATAATCGAGCAAAAGCCATGATGGATACAGTGGCCGCAAAAAATGAACCGGTACAATTAACCACCGCCTATGCTTCCAATATGCGTACTTACAATTGGACACCAACTACCGGATTAAATAATTCAACCGTTCAAAACCCGATTGCTACCTACGATATGGATCAAACCTATGAACTTAACACCTTAACCGCTCAGGGTTGTGATAGTTATAGTAAAATTTTAGTACGAAGATTTATTGGACCTGAAATTTATGTAGCTAATGCTTTTACACCTAATCGCGACCGTACGAATGATACTTTGCATGTTTTTCCGGTTGGAATAAAAGCATTTAATTACTTTAAAATTTTTAATCGAAAAGGACAGTTAGTGTTTGAAACTTATAACTTTCGCAAAGGTTGGGATGGAAAATTTAAAGGAGAATGGGTAGAACAAGACAATTTTGTTTGGATGGCAAGCGCAATCGATTATAAAGGCAATGTACTTTTTAGAAAAGGAAATGTACTTGTGTTGAGATAATTGAATTCATCAAAATTATTTTTTGCCTTTTTATGGATACGCAAGAATTATATCTGAATTGCGGATGAAAATATTCTGTTGTTGAACAACTTACTTTATCAAACTAAAGATCAATCGCATGTTGTAAGTAGATACAAAACCGATTGATCTTTTTTATTATTCACGTTTAATAAAATATTAGGTTCTTGATGCAAAATCCGGAAATGTTTATTTGTTTACCAAGGAAATTGAATAGCATTAATCAGCCTTGTATTCCAAAATATCCGAAGGTTGACAATCTAAGGTTTTACAAATTGCTTCTAATGTGCTAAAACGAATTGCTTTTGCTTTTCCAGTTTTGAGTATTGATAAATTAGAAAGTGTTAAACCAACTTTTTCAGATAGCTCATTTAACGACATTTTCCTTTTAGCCATCATAACATCTAAATTTACAATTATTGACATAAGTTAAATGGTTAAATCGTTTTCAGATTGAATTTCAACACCTCTCTTAAATATTTGAGCAATTACAAAAAGCGTAACACCCATAAATATCCAAACATCTGCTCCGCCATATCCTAGGTGTTGAATATCGGGCATGCTAATGCCTTTCGTTTGAAGCCATTTTGTATTACTAGTACCCCAATAAGAAAATAAGCCAATGCCAATTGCTAAATAAGATAAATTAGCAATGAAATTTTTCATTTCAATATTGAAAGGTTGAGAAAGATCGAAATTTTTGTTGCCCAATATTTTTACAATTAAATAAAATAATAATGCCTCTAAAACCGCAACTATACTCATTAAAACAACTGCTGTAATAAAAAAGCCCTTGTCGTGATGATATAAACTAGAAAAGTCTATTTGTTTCCAAAAGTGTTGGGCACCAATTGGGTTAAAAAAAAGAGTATACATCATATTGAATATGATTCCGCCCGCTTCCACACACAATCCAATAAAAACGATCCATGAAAGCACATGTAATACTTGGAGAATTTTTTTTGTGGTGATTTTAATTTCCATTGTTTTCAATTTAGGGTGTAAAAATAATAAATATTTAGTGACTGTCGGGAATTGTGTACCTAGTTTAAAAGATGACAAAATAGCATAAAAATGAAAATACTTGAATTCTTAAATAAATTCCCAACAGAAAATTCTTGTGAGGAATATTTAAAGCAAAAAAGGTTAGACGAGGGTATTGTTTGTGCGAATTGCCACACTAATAAACATTATTGGCTGCAACCAACAAAGCAGTTTAAATGTGCGAAATGTGGCAAAAAAATCACTTTAACATCGGGTACAATGATGGAAGCATCGAACGTTCCATTAAAAACGTGGTTTATGGTCATACACCTAATGACAAGCACAAAAAAACCTTTTTCTGCTTTGGAAATTCAGAAACAAATAGGCTCTAAATTTTATGAGCCGATTTGGTACATGATGCAGAAAATAAGGATAACAATGGGCAAGCGTGACGATAAGTATAAATTACAAGGGCATATTGAAATAGACGATGCTTTTT
>JBJOQA010000155.1:0-4398 GCA_046050225.1 Bacteroidota bacterium
TTTCAAAGTCGATATCCTTTACTTGTGCATATAAGGATGCAATACAGTTACAGGTTAGCTGAAAGGTATTATAGTTGATGATGATAATGGAGAGTTGCATAATATCAGACTACCTTGTAAATATATTTTTTATTTGGAATGATTTTGGGGCAATAGGTTAAAAATACGGCCATATTTGAAATGAAATCCTTTACGTTTTTCCAACTATAAGTTGATTTCCCTAGATGTATGATTTTGTCGACTAATAAACAAAAGGCAAAGATGGGTATTTCTAATAAATAGGTGCCTGCAATTACAAAAAACCAAAATAGTCCAAATTGTTTTCGAATACGCACCATATTAGAAATTACAATTTGGCGTCCCTTTCTATTCCATAAATTCTTTCCATTTTCCGCCTCGGCGGTTTGGTAGTATTGACCACTCGTGCCTCCGCCAATATGAATAACTTTAGGCGCTGCCAATAAAACCAATTTACCTTGCTTGCGTAATCGAGCACACCATTCAATTTCTTCAGCGTACATAAAAAAGTCTTCATCAAATAACCCCGACTTTTCTAGTATAGTGCGTTTAACAACAATATAAGCACCCACTATCCAATCAACTTCTATGTCATTTGCTACATCTTGAACACTCGGAACGGTAGATTTAAATTGATATCCTAAATAGCGAATTAAACGGCCTAAATATGGAAGTGGTAATAAGGTGTTGAGCCCTCCTTTCATGAAATGCGCACCGCTAATTTGGTTACTGCCATCTGTATTTAATAATTGTACACCTCCGCCAATAGCACCAGGGTAAGCTTTTATTTGGTCAATTGATTGATTAATTGCGCCATTTAAAATAATTGTATCGGCATTGAGTATTAAAACATATTCCCCTTGTGCAATGCGCATACCTGCATTGTTGGCTCTTGAAAAACCGGCATTGTACTTCATGTCAATCCAACGAACAGTTGGATGTTTGCTTAAAATAATGTCTTGAGCGCCATCTTGAGAATCATTATCAACTACAATTATCTCATAGGTACCCGGCCTAGTTTCGGCTACGATACTATTGATACAATCCATAACCAATTGGCAGGATTTGTAATTAATAATGATGATAGAAACATCCATGCAGGTAAAAATAATGACGCAAATTACGGAATATTAAAAAGTACTGAGAAAATCGCCTTTTTTTCTTACAGATATAGGTACGGTACTGCCATCCTCCATTTCCATATAGCTATTTTTACCGCGGTAGTATTTTTTGCAAAAATTGATATTAATAATAAAGGAATGATGAACCCGAATAAACTGTTTTTCAGGTAATAGTCGCTCGAGTTCTTTTAAAAATTTAACGGTGTTAAAACTTTTTTTGTCTGCGGTATAAACAATACTGCTCGTGCCATGTGCCTCAATTTTTACAATCTCATTGAGATGAACAAAGGTAACCCCGTCTGATACCGGAAAGCCAACGCGATGCGCAGGAGCCTCGGGACGTAAGTGTTTTAACAATTCAACAAGCTGCTTTCCGGAATCGGATTGCTGAATTTTATCTATGGCCCGCTGTGTAGCCGCTTTAAACTCTTGTGTATCGAGTGGTTTTAATAAGTAGTCAATTGCATTAAATCGAAAGGCTTTAGCGGCATAAGAATGTAAAGCGGTAATAAATATTACCTGAAAATTTAAATTGGGTAATTGTTCTAATAATTCAAATGCATTGCCTTCACCAAGTTCGGTGTCTAAATAAATTAATTGAGGCTGTTTTTCTTGAATCAATTGAATTGCATCACTGATATTGCCTGCGTTACCCATTAGTGTTACCTGATCACCTGCGTATTCCTTGATTAATTGTGCTAAATATTCAATGTTTTTGGCATCGTTTTCTATATGTATGGCGCTAATCACTTTTCACGATTAATGGGTTAATAGATATTTTATAAAATTACAAATTACGCTTGGTAAAAATGGGTTGTGTTGCGCGTATTTTATTTATTAAATATTAAATAAAATACGGTGTTGTTGTAAAAAATAGGTACAAAAATGTACAGTTATTGCTCAAAATTGCCACTTATATTATCTGTGACTTTTTTATTATGTAACGATATACTTTCGTTCCACTTTAGAAAATGTTGAAGATAATTGTGCAAAGGAATACGTTTTTGAATCTAAAGGATTAAACAAGTAAATTTTCTGTGTAGGTACTAAAGCGAGGCTGATATTCTTATCGGCCTTTTTTATTTGGGTGTAGTGGTGATATTGATGAAAGGTGATAGGTAAATACCCTTTTTGGGTCCAATTAGTTTAATCAAAAAATTAAAAATGGCGGCTGCCCAGTTTGCCGGCTGCAATCCATAATGGGTATCCCAATACCCTGCAGTTACGCTGCCCTTAAAACCAGCGTTTTGCAGGAGTGCTAAATGTTCTTGTTGGGTTATTAAATGCTCGCACCAAACACCATGATTGCAATCGCAAGTGTTGGTACGTAAAGTAGTATCTTTTTTTATTGCCAAGCCGGCTTTAAATTGAACAATCGCATCCGTAAAATCAGTTTGTGCTTTTCCCCTAGTAAGCTCAACCAAGCTAGCTAACTGTGTGCTTGAAATTTCCGGCCAATGAGCCATAATGGCATCTATACGTTGCTGTTTATAGAAATTGCGTTCGTTTTTTTGGTGAATCCAATAATGATTCAAACGCATGGCCGGGTTATGGTAGTTAGCGGTGGTTGTACTATAAATAACTGCATGCGAATTATGCTTGGCTATAGCTTGATAAAAATCAGCCAAGTCATAAATATGCTCCACCACATTTCTACTTAAAATAAGATCGTACGTGTAGTTGTGGGCAGTTGCAAAAGCAGTTACTTCATGAATATCTTTTTCAATAAAATACTGCACTTTGCTTCCTATGTTTGCGCAAATCGTTTTTGCCGTTTCATGCCAATCGGGCAAATGATCATTGTAATCGAATTGCTTAAAACCAAGTTTGCCACCTAACATAAACAATGTGCCTAAACCGGCTCCGTAATCAATTGCGATAATATCTTCTATTTTTTTGTTCGAAAGCAATATTGACTCATACAAAATATGGGCACTATTTTGTATTGAGAAAAACAAGCGCTTGCCTAAATGGTGATGCAAAAAATAGGCATTAAATTCATTGTTTTCGCCTAGGCTAGCCGAATTAAACTGGCGCAATTGCATAAACAATTCATTGGCTTTTTGATTAATCAAAAGACCCAATGAATCGGTATGCGAAATAAATTGTTCAACTTTCATTAGGCAACTGCATTAGCGTCTTTGCTTTTCTTGAAAGTTACAAATCCTAATGCAGCCAATAGGGCAATTAACACCCACATGCTAATTAAGGAAACGGTATAACTCAATTTGTAAACAGACGGTTCAAATTTGAAAACAATGCTATGTTTTCCCGCCGGAATTACTAAACTGCGTAAAACATAATTTGCCTTAGAAACGGGTACTTTTTTGCCATCCAAATACGCAATCCAATCTTTATAGTAGATTTCACTAAATACGGCTAAATGCGGTTGGGTGCTATTGCTTTCGTAACTGATTTCTTCGTTGTCAAAAGCGGTTTGGCGAATAGTTGCGCTGCTATCAGCAGGTGAGAAACTACCCAATTGTGCTTTGAAACTTTGATCAATAACAGCTGTGTCGTGCGGATTGAAATTGTTTAAAGCTTTCATTTCTGCAATTGGGCCATCTACAAATTGTACGCCTTTTACAAACCAACAATTACCCAAAGCTCCCGGGTTAGGAATGGCCATTAGATTTTTGCCGTCTTGGGTTTTTTGAATGACGTATTTGGCGTTTAACATATTCATTACACCCGGATTAATTTGGCCGCTTAATTGATAGGTTGCTAGGTCGTCATAAATGCCAATTTTTGCCGGATGATACCCGCCGATAGATTTATGCAAGTAAGAAGGTTTGGAGTCTTGAAAAGGATCGCCGCCTGATAAATCAAATACTCTAAAATTAGGATCATTATCGCGCAAAATTTGATTGTCGGCAGCTGATGGTGTAAAGCCTTTGCTTTGATACTTTTCTTCAGATTCAAAACTTTTTGCATTCACATAATTCATTCCAAACGGAATCAAGTCAACTAAAATAAGTAATGACAATCCTGCTATTACAATGGTTGAATTAACTTTTCCGTATAAAAACAAACCGATTAAAGCTAAACCAACTAGCGAAAAACCTAAAGCGTGAATAATGTCTGATCCAAAAGCTGCTTTTCTGTCTGCACGCAGTGCAGAAATATAGTTTTTACTAACGCTAATCGGATCTGGTATATTGGCATTTCCACTAACCTGAAACAAGAAGTCTTCATAAATTCTATTGTCCGTTTCCGATTCAAAATCGGTGTTGATTTTTTGCAATTTACTATTGGTGGT
>JBJOQA010000156.1:0-11335 GCA_046050225.1 Bacteroidota bacterium
CAAAATTGGGGCGGAATGGAAAATTTGGCACTCATTCCGGGCTGTGTGGGGGCATCTCCCATGCAAAATATTGGTGCTTACGGGGTTGAAATCAAAGACATATTTCATGAGTTGGAAGCCATTCAGATTGCCGATCAACAATTGATAAAGTTTGGATTGTCTGATTGCGCGTTTGGCTATCGCGAAAGCGTATTTAAACGAAAATTGAAAAATCAATTTATCATTACACACGTAACTTATCGGTTAAGAAAAACACCTGTTTTCAATACTTCCTATGGCGCAATTGAACAAGAGTTGGAAAAGATGGGCATCCAACAATTAAGCGTGAAGGCCATTGCGCAAGCTGTTATACAAATTCGACAATCTAAATTACCCGATCCTGCCATTACCGGCAACGCAGGTAGTTTTTTTAAAAATCCTTCTATCGATGAGGAATTGTATACGCAATTACGACATTATTATCCGGCAATGGTAGGTTATCCCAATGAATCAACCGGACAAGTAAAATTAGCTGCCGGATGGTTAATTGAGCAGTGTGGCTGGAAAGGCTATCGCCAAGGCGATGCAGGCTGTCATGCCAAACAAGCATTGGTTTTAGTCAATCATGGTCATGCAACCGGCAATCAAATTTTTGAATTGAGCGAGGCAATCATTCAATCGGTGAAACAAAAATTTGGTGTTGAATTAGAGCGTGAAGTAAATATTATTTAAAGTTGTAGCCCAGTTGCGCAACCAATTCTTCGGGCAAAGCCGGTAACTGTTTACGGTTAATTAAAAAGCTGGTAAGCTGAGAAATTTCCTTAAAAATATAGTGCTTATCCATGGCTGATTTGAGATATTCGGCACCGGTGCTGCCTCCAGTGCCAATACGAGAACCAATCATTCGTTGAACCATATTAAAATGTCGGTAGCGCCAATTGCCTAACTGACTGTCGATTTCTAATAATTTATCCAGTAATTGAAAGGGTAATTCTAGCATGGGATAACCACGATACAGCATTATAAATAAGGCTGATCGGCATGCGGTTGCACTTAATTGCCTCACCGCATTCACGTCATTTGATTCAAATACTTGTTGAAATCGTTCAATATTGCCTTGCTCGGCCGGAGCTAAACTATTTTGATAAATCCAAGCATAATCGTTCCAAAATACAGGGCTTTCAGCATTGCCCGACGCCGGAACATAGCTTTTCCAATAGGCATCATCATTAATAAATGGCATCCGCTCTAGCCAAATATTGAGTAATTGTAAAACACTATTTGCTTGTTCTGTTTCTTTAATAACGGTTACTTCAGCAGGGCGTAATTGTGAAGTATAATAATGTTGGCCATGACGATGTTCATATTTCAATCCTAACATGGCCTCTATTTTTTTAAACTGCCAACTTTGAAATCCCGAAGCTGGTCGCAACAAATCTCTAAAATCAAGAAAATCCATTGCCGTCATTGATTCCATGATATCAATTTGCTGAACCAAAGTTTTTAAAATAGTGGTTACGCGATTTAATCGATGAACTATGGTTTGTAAATCAGCAGCATTGTCGTTCAACTTTGGCTGTTGCAGTATTTGAATGATAGATTGTATTTCAAAATCAATTTGTTTGAACCACAATTCATAAGATTGGTGAATGATGATGAAAAGCATTTCATCATGTGCAGGTTCTTTGCCAGGGGCAAAACTTTCGGGATGCTGGGCTTCTAAAATTTTATCAAGTTGTAGATAATCTGCGTAGTGAACCTGTTTTTGTTGCATGCAATCTTTATTTGGCCAAACATACAAATTTTATTGGCATTGCCCATGCAACTCAATCAACTAACAAACCCTTTTAAAGAAAAATCTAGGATTATTTTTTTTGCTTTCCCTTGTTAAGAAAGCTAAGATAAAGATTGCGCATATCTGCAACCAATCTTTGCTTGGAGTAGCGTTTAATTACATTTTCGTACCCAGCATCACCCATTTTGTGGCACAATTGCGGGTCAGAAATCAATCGGTCTACATAATTAGCAAACGCTTCGTTATCATTTACGGCTGCAATGAAACCTGTTTCTCCATGTATCACAACATCTTCTACACCGCCTACATCTGTTGATACAACAGGTTTTCTGGCACTTTGTGCTTCAATAAGTGATACCGGTGTGCCTTCATTATTGGAAGTAAGTAAAATAATATCTAAACCGGCTAATGCCTGATCTATTTCTGTTTCCCAAGAGGTAACAATAATGTCTGATTGTTCTTTAGGATGTGTGATGAAATAAGAATAGGATAGTCCTAAATCTGTTGCTTTTTGTTCAACATGGGCTCTCATTTCGCCATCACCAATTATCGCAAAACGAACCTTGGTTTTATGTTTTTGACGAAGAATGGCAGCAACCTCCAAAAACATATCATGATTTTTGATAGGAACAATTCTTCCGATGATGCCAATGATTAATTCGTCGGTACCAAAGCCATATTTATTGCGAAAAATAATACGCTTTTTATCTTGGTCAACCGAAAATTTATCCAAGTTAAAGCCCAAAGGGATGGTAAAAATTTTATCGGCAGGCGCAATCTTATAAATATCGGTCAATTCATGCTTTTGCGAATCACTGATGGCAATGATTGCATCCGTTTTTTTGGACATAAATCGCTCAAATCGAACAATTAAACCCGACATGAATTTATTGAAATAGGAATGAAACACATGGCCATGAAAGGTATGTACGACCAAGGGTACATTACAAGATCTAGCGGCGAAACGACCAATTGCCCCTGATTTTGAGGCATGCGTGTGAACAATATCGGGTTTAAATTCGCGAATGATTTTTTTAATCTTGAAGTAGGCGATAATATCACTAAAAGGCAGTACGCTTCTACGCATTTCAGCAATTTCGATTGGCACCAAACCTAGTTGTTCGGCAATATAAGTTGCGTCTTTTTCGGCAGGGTCTTTTTTGCCAACCAAAAGTTTTGTTTCAAACTCCGGTGATAGATAGGCAGACAGGAGGGTTACATTATGCGAGGGGCCGCCAATGATCATCCTGTTATGAATCCTAAGTATCTTGTACATAATATTAGTGGGTAAATATAGGAAAACTCAATAAATATCTGCTTGGTTTATTCCCCCCAATAATAATTTTACCCCTTTTTTTTAAAATCAAAATGCGCTAGCTTCACAACTTGTAACGATACATATGAAAAAGACCTATCAAGATGCGCATGCTGCTATTGCGGATATAGCAGATGGTACAACCCTGATGCTGGGCGGTTTTGGCCTTTGCGGAATTCCCGAAAATTGTATTACCGCCCTGGTAGAAAAGGGGGTTAAACAGCTCACTTGCATATCCAATAATGCCGGTGTAGATGATTTTGGCATTGGCCTGATGCTGCAACAAAAGCAAGTAAAAAAGATGATTTCTTCTTACGTAGGTGAAAATGCCGAATTTGAGCGACAATTATTAAGCGGAGAATTGGAAGTAGAATTAATTCCCCAAGGAACGCTTGCTACACGCTGTATGGCAGCCGGTTACGGAATGCCCGCAATATATACCCCTGCCGGTGTAGGAACGGAAGTGGCCGAGGGTAAGGAAGTACGCGTTTTTAATGACAAAGCCTATTTGTTAGAATATGCATTTGATGCCGATTATGCACTGGTAAAGGCATGGAAAGGCGATACCGACGGTAATTTAATTTTTAAAGATACGGCTCGAAATTTCAATCCATTAATGGCTATGGCCGGCAAAATAACAATCGCTGAAGTGGAAGAATTGGTACCTGCAGGCGAACTCGATCCCAATCATATTCATACGCCCGGTATTTATGTACATCGTATTTTTCAAGGCACCAATTACCAAAAACGCATTGAACAAAGAACGGTAAGAAAGGCACTATAACATCCTAACAACGCAACTGATCCATTCATTTTATTTATTTCTACATGGCACTTGATAAAAATCAAATAGCGCAACGACTTGCACAAGAATTGAAAGACGGCTATTATGTAAACCTAGGCATTGGAATTCCCACACTAGTGGCAAATTATATTCCACAAGGAGTAAATGTGGTATTGCAAAGTGAAAATGGTTTACTAGGGATGGGACCTTTTCCGGTTGAAGGATCAGAAGATCCGGATTTAATCAATGCCGGAAAGCAAACCATTACCACCATACCCGGCTCAGCATTTTTTGATTCTGCCATGAGCTTCGGTATGATTAGAGCAGGCAAAGTTGATTTAACTATTTTAGGCGCCATGGAAGTGAGTGAAACCGGCGATATTGCCAATTGGAAAATACCCGGAAAAATGGTGAAAGGCATGGGGGGAGCCATGGACTTAGTAGCTAGTGCAAAAAATATCATCGTGGCCATGATGCACACTAACCCTAAAGGGGAAAGTAAATTATTACCTAGTTGCGGACTACCCTTAACCGGCGTGGCTTGTGTGAAAAAAATTGTAAGCGATTTAGCTGTATTGGAAGTTACACCCGATGGATTTAAACTAGTAGAACGTGCGCCGGGCGTGAGCGTTGAAGAAATTCAAGCAAAAACTGCCGGAAAGTTAATAGTGGAAGGTGAAATCCCTGAAATGGTTTTTAATAATTGAGGTTAACGAATTACCGCAATATTTTTCCCGCTTTATGCGGGCTTTTTTTTGCCTAAAATTTCTACACGAACCGTTGTGATGCCACTTCTTACAAAACCTAATTGCGTTGCAGCCGTTTTGGTTAAATCTACCAAACGTTTTGAACTGGCCGGTAATCGATCGTTTACCTTTACAATAACGCTTCGTTTATTTGAGAGATTGGTAACTCGAATCCAAGTACCCATTGGAATATTCTTGGTTGCACAGGTCATTAAGCTTTGCTTGAAAATTTCGCCACTAGCTGTTCGTCTGCCATTAAACTTATCGGCATAATAACTGGCTTTTCCAATTAAACCCGCTGTATCTGTATTGCTGATTAAGGTATCGGTATTGTTCTGCGCTTCAAGTGTGGATTGAAATCCCAAGAAAACAAGAACTAATAATAGTTGCGTAAAAAGTTTCACTAGCATGATGGGTAAGGTTATTTTGTGCTGAAATATTTTTCGCGCAGGGCTTTATCCTCGCCATAAATATCCTCATAAAATTTTATTTTTCCCTCCTTGCCTTCACACCCATAATAGGTAATATAAAGTGGTATTTGGGTTCTTAAATTAATACCCCGATGTTTTTTAGCAGAAAGCCAATTTTTTACCGAATCAACATTGAAACGCATTGTATCACCAACGGCTAAATTCATACTGTCATTTCGAACTAAATAGTAGGCAAGCTTTTCCCATTCTTGCACTCTTACGCAGCCATGACTTAAGGCACGTGCCGATTTTTGAAACAAATAACGCTGATTGGTATCGTGTAAATAAACGGCATGTTCGTTTGCAAAATTAAATTTCATTACACCTAATGCATTGTTATCGCCACTTGCTTGCATTACCTGATAAGGAATTCCTTTTGAATATTTATTCCAACTTACTGCCGACGGATCAACTTTCTCCCCTTTATTATTCACTAACTTAAGTCCTAGTTTAGCCAAATAATTAGAGTTTTGTTTCAGCTTAGGCAAATACTGCTTCGCAATAATACTGGTAGGAACCGTCCAAGTAGGATAGGTTATCATATTGTATATCTTACTTACCAATAAAGGGGTTCGCGTACTAGGTGCACCGCAAATGATTTTAGAATACAGCGCCACAGTGTCGGCATTACGTAATTCTAAATAATAGGCCGGTAGGTTTACCCAAATATATTGTTTGGGCATCGTGTCGCGCAACAATTTGTATCGATCTAAACTAATGGCAATTCGCTTAAACTTCTCTTCATCAGAATTGTTCATTAATTTAATTAGGCTTGTTGTTACCAACCCATCCTGTTTTAATCCCTTCTTTTTTTGGTAAACCCGAATGGCGCTATCTAGTTTAGCCGAATCCGGTAATGGGTTCGTGTAGCCAATACTGTTACTTTCAAATAATCGTTGCTGTAAGGTTTTTACAAATTGTAACGAATCTTTTTCATCTCCTTTTTTAAAAGGATAGGTAACATAGGTGTAGGTTTTATGATCCATGCTATCCAGAAATTGGGGGATAGCTGCTTTTAATTGTTGATAACCCTGATGTCGAGGTTCAATGCCTGCTAAAGTGCTTTGCCATTGTTTTGTATTAATAAGTTGGGCTAAAGTATTAATCAAGAATTTGAATGAAGTACTTGAATCCTGCCTAAGTAAACTATCATTTAATAACCTGCCAAAGTGCAAATCTTTAATTAAATGAAACCCGGCATCCGTAAATAATATGTCGGCTTTAGCCCAATGCGTACTGTTTTTCATTGCTACTGAATCAGTAGATAACCAACTCCTTAACCTTGATAAAGCGGTAAAATGATAATCATCTTTAAATAGTCCATATGCTGCACTTTTTTCAATAAAGGTCAACATTGTATCAGCTAATGGAATCCATTTTTTTTGTTCACTCCACAAATTGCTATTGTTGTTGCTGGCATAAAAATGCGCAGCAAGTTCTAAATAATTCAAGCGAGATGAATCATCCACCTTACTCGAATCGGCAATTATTTTTTGTAACAATTCTTCAATTTGTAAACTCGTTGCAGCATCAATATTTTCTTCTTTTATTTGTACTTTTTTTTCATCTCGCGGATGCGATAATTGATCACAACTAGTTGTGATGATCACCAGTGACAAAAACAATACGAGCGCAAAGGGGAGCACATTTCTATTCATACGTATGTAGAAATAATAGTAATTTTCATTCCGGAATTTCGAAGGATAAGGGTAATCCGATTAATTATGTACAAGATACCAAATAGCACGTTAATAAACATTTTTTTAATCTTTATTTTTTTTAGCTTGTCTTTTCAAATGGCTGCACAGGATAGTATCCCGCTTAATAAATATCAATTACCGGTGGTGAGTTCCATCGCCTGCTACCAATTTTGTATTTCGCAGCAGCCTGCCGGTCGTTTATTGGATGTAAAACAAAAGATTAAAAACATTCAACTGGATTTGCGTTATGCAACATCTAATAATTTCATGCATCAAGCACTTTATGAACCTTTAAAAACAACTTATTTAACCGCTGCCGCCTTATTTAAATTAGATAGTGTTCAACAGGATTTAAAACCATTGGGATTGGGCCTTAAAATATTCGATGCATATCGACCCTATGCTGTAACAGAAGCCATGTGGGAATTAGTGAAAGATGATCGCTATGCGGCCGATCCACGAACCGGAAGCGGACATAATCGCGGCGTAGCCGTGGATTTAACGTTGATAAATTTAAAAACAGGGAAGGAGTTAGCCATGGGAACCGATTTTGATAACTTTAGTGATACGGCCCATCATACGTTTGTTGATTTGCCGGTAACCGTTTTAAACAATCGGCAATTATTAAAAACCACTATGGAAAAATTTGGTTTTAAAGCGCTCAGTACTGAATGGTGGCACTATAGCCTATTAAACGCAAAAGAATTCCCCATTTTAAATATCGCTTTCGCTGAACTAAAAAGATTCAACCGACAATAACCTTAGTTTTGATATGTATTAGGGATGTGGTGCTCAATTTTTAACAGGTCTACGAGTGCTATCGCTGTAACAGCCTCTAATACTACCGGTACCCGCAAGGCTATACATAAATCGTGTCGGCCTTTTACAGAAAATTCTTCCAATGCTTGCGTTGTGGTATTAAGTGTTACTTGAATTTTAGGTGTAGAAGAAGTAGGTTTTACGGCAACGCGAAAAACCAATGGATTACCGTTGCTAATACCACCAACAATTCCGCCGCTATGGTTGGTAAACGTTTCGCCGCTTGCATTTTTTAATGCATCGTTATGATCACTGCCAAACATTTTGGCCGCCGCAAAACCGGTACCAAACTCTATCCCTTTTATAGCTGGAATTGCGAAAGCGATATGGCTGATTACCGATTCAACCGAATCAAAAAAAGGTTCTCCTAAACCAATTGGAAGCGGGGCCGCCACACATTCTACCAAACCACCAATGGTATCTTTTGCATCAATGGCCTTTTGTAACCCGGCTTCGATATCGGTTTCACCGCCAATTTCCAGTAAACGCGCATTAACATGAATCGGCTGCGATAAATTGGGATGTTGTAAAATTTTCTTGGCAATTACACCGGCTGCCACCAAACAAACGGTGAGACGGCCGCTAAAATGTCCGCCGCCTCTATAATCTTCAAAGCCACCAAATTTTTGGGTAGCCACAAAATCGGCATGTCCGGGTCGAGGTACCTCACGTTGTTTTTCATAATCACTACTCCTTGTATTATTATTAGCAACTAAGATATGAATAGGTGCACCGGTTGTAAAACCATTGTAAACGCCATTAATCAATTGTGGAATATCGTCTTCTTTTCGTGGTGTGGTTCCTTTTGCACCGGCTTTACGACGTTCAATATCCGGCATAAAGTCTTCAGTTGAAATGGGCAATCCTGCCGGACAGCCATCTATAATAATACCTACGGAAGGGCCGTGTGATTCACCAAAAATATGTACCCTAAATAGTTTTCCAAAACTGTTCATAAAAAAATGATTTCAACTGATGACGAATAAAAGTACGATTCGTTTTTTATCGGGCTTGATGTACCTCTTCTAAATGTTTATAAAAATCGGGATATGACTTATTGATAGCGTCAGCATCGGCAATCTTAACTGGAGCATTGGCACAAAGAGCAGCTACCGCTGCAGCCATCGCTATCCGATGATCGTGGTGCGAATGTACCTCAGCACCGGTAATGGGCGTACCTCCATGTATCAACATTAAATTATCTTGAAGTTCAATTTGAATACCCATCTTGCCAAAAGTATCTTGTAGTGTTAAGGCTCGATTACTTTCTTTATGCGTTAATCGTTCCACCCCTTCGATCACGGAAGTTCCTGCACAACAGGCAGCAAGCGCTACTAAAGGTGGAAATAAATCCGGACAATCGGTTGCATCAAATTGAAAAGGTTTTAAAGCAGCCTGATGTTGCGGACGAGCCGAAATAATTTCCTTTTCGGTAATAGATAAAAGAGCACCCGTTTGCATGAGCGCTTGTAAAATGGCTTTATCTGCTTGTTCAGAAAATACATCCAAACCGGTAATGGTTAGGTTGCCCGCAATAGCTCCCGCTACCAATAAAAATGCAGCACCGCTCCAATCCCCTTCTACCGTAAAATCGATTGGTAGTTGATTAATTTTACGAGGATGAATATGAAACTGTTGATAGTTTTCATGTTGCACGGCATATCCAAAATGCTGCAAAACGGCAAGCGTTAAATCGATATAGGGCTTACTTTTTAAATCTACCACCTGAATAGTAATTGGTTCCGTTGCTGCATGCGCAAAGGCAAATAATAAACCGGTTAAAAACTGCGAACTCAACGATCCATCCACGGTAATTGCTTTAGGCTGTAATGGACCTTGAACTTGAATCGGTAGTTTGCCGCCATTTGATTGAATGCGAATGCCCAAATTGGGAAATATCTCATCAAAAAAGTTCATAGGTCGTTTCAATAAACTTCCTTTGCCTTCAATGATGATAGGAACCGATTGCAAGGCTGCAATTGGCGCAAACATTCTGATGCCTAATCCACTTTCTCCGCATGAAATAGTGGTGGTTTGTAATAGGCCGGATCCACCTTGTATTTTTAAATCGCCATTGGCTAATGGTTCGATGGTAGCGCCTAATGTTTGAATAACATCTAAGGCTGCTAAATCATCATTACATTTTCCCGGGTTTTTGATATAGGTAATGCCCTCGTGTAAAAGCGCAGCCGCACAAGCACGTTGCATGCTGCTTTTGGAAGCTGGAGCAACTAATTGGCCCTGCACGCTGCCCGGTTGTATGGTAACTGTTGACATAAATTAGAGATTAAAGAATGGATGCAACAAGATTTTCTAATTGCACCAAAGGGATATTTTTTACAACGGCTTTTCCAATTTGTTCCAGCAAAACAAACTGCATTTCATCGCCCTTTCTTTTTTTGTCCATTTTTAAAATTTCCCATGCTTTCCTTCGATCATAATCTGCCTTAACGGGAAGTTGATATTGCGCCAATATTTGCTGTAATTTGGCTTTTTCGGTAGACGGAAAGTTGCCAATTTCTTCCGAAATGGTTGCAGCTGCCATCATGCCAATGCTTACCGCCGAGCCATGTGAAATCGCTAATAAATTTTCAATGGCATGACCGAGTGTATGGCCAAAATTGAGCAATTTTCGATCAGCTTTTTCAAACTCGTCTTTTTCAACAACACGCGCTTTAATTTGCGCATTTCGGTTAATTAATGCCGAAAGTAAATTCGGTTGCTGTTGATAATCGGCCAATTGATGTTGCTGCAATTGCTCAAATAGGGTAGCATCTTTAATGCAGGCATGTTTGATGATTTCGGCAAATCCATTGATCCATTCGCTATCGGGTAAGGTTTTTAAAAATGAATAATCATATAATAAAAAGTCAGGCTGGCGAAACAAACCAATCATATTTTTGTACAAACCGGCATCTATACCGTTTTTACCCCCAATAGCGGCATCTACCATAGCCAATAAAGTGGTAGGTACAAATCCAAAAGCAATGCCCCGCATGTAAATTCCGGCAACATATCCCGTAATATCGGTTACAACACCGCCGCCTACTCCAATTAAGATCGATTGCCGATCAGCCTCAAATTGAATTAATTGTTCAATAATATATTGAACGGTTGCAGGTTGTTTATGGGCTTCGCCGGCTGGAATAATAACGGTATTCCAATCAGCGAATAAATCTTTATGGGCCGCATGAACCGTAGAATCGGTGATAACAATGCTGTTTTTTTGCGATACAATCGAAGTTAATTGTTTAAAGGTAGCATCGAAATAAAACGAAACTTTTTTAGAACTAAATTGAAACTCGGTTTTATGCATGATGTTGATTTCGTTTATAGAATGGCGTTAGCTATTCATGATTTTGTTTTGATGATTGATACTTTCTAAATGCACAGCATCAAAATAACGGGTAATGAACTCTTCGCTTAACCCCATTTTTTCACCTTTTTGGAAAGCTTTTTGAAGAATATCATTCCAACGATTTGTTTGAAGGATGGTGATATTGTTGTCTTTTTTATAATTACCAATTTTTTCGGCAATTTTCATACGTTGCGATAATAGCGTTAACAATTCGTCATCCAAATGATTGATTTGCTCCCGCAAGGTAGCTAATGCTGTTATAAACTCTTCTTTATCGGTGTTTTCATTTCTCCACTTAATTGCATCAATGATTTCTGCCAAACGTTCAGGTGTGATTTGTTGTTTAGCGTCGCTCCATGCGTTATCCGG
>JBJOQA010000157.1:0-3879 GCA_046050225.1 Bacteroidota bacterium
GTGGAAGTGATGCTTGGAAGGTTTACATGCGTCGTCAAACCAATACGATTAATTACAGCACCGGTTTACCATTGGCCCAAGGAATTAAGTTCGATTTATAAATCTTAACAGCCTAATTATAAAACGGGGATTGATGAATTTCATCAGTCCCTCTTTTTTTTTAATCCATATTGATTTAAAAACGTGAATAAATTTCTTTTGTGATTGAGCTGAAGAGTAATAGATTTGAATAAATAAAATTTATTAATGATGAATTTGTTAATCGACAATTGGTATATACTCGTTATCGTAGCGATTATATTTAGCGGGTTGTTTACGGTAAATCAAGGCACTATCGCTGTTGTTACCCGATTTGGAAAATATGTAGGTATGCGCACGCCGGGCTTAAAATTTAAAGTTCCCTTTATTGATCAAGTTTATAAGCGGGTAAGTGTTCAAAATCGTTCGGTTGAATTAGAGTTTCAAGCGGTAACTATTGATCAAGCAAATGTTTATTTCAAATCGATGTTACTTTATTCGGTATTGAATTACGAAGAAGAAACCATTAAAAATGTTGCTTTTAAATTTATCAGTGATAAAGATTTAATGCAAGCATTGGTGCGTACCGTAGAAGGAAGTATCCGTGCATTTGTGGCTACCAAAAAGCAAGCAGAAATTTTATCTGTTCGTAGAGAGATTGTTGAAAATGTAAAAGATCAAGTAGATGTTACCCTCGAAACATGGGGTTACCATTTGCAAGATTTGCAGATCAATGATATCACATTTGATGAAGCTATTATGACGAGCATGAGCAAAGTTGTTGCAAGTAATAACTTAAAGGCTGCTGCCGAAAATGAAGGTCAAGCTTTATTGATTACCAAAACCAAAGCGGCCGAAGCAGAAGGTAATGCCATTAAAATTGCAGCTGAAGCAGAAAGACAAGCCGCACAATTGCGCGGACAAGGTGTTGCGTTATTCCGCGAAGAAGTAGCTAAGGGTATGAGTCAAGCTGCCGAACAAATGAAACAAGCCAATTTAGATACAAATGTGATTTTGTTTAGTATGTGGACGGAAGCCATTAAAAACTTTGCTGAATACGGAAAAGGGAATGTTATTTTCTTGGATGGCAGTAGCGAAGGGATGGAGAAAACCATGCGTCAAATTATGGCGATGCAACAAATGGGCGATAAAAAATAAAATCTAGCTAAATTTAGAATAGAAAGGGTCGATTACTTCGACCCTTTCGTATTTGTTGATTGCAGCATGAATGCGATGTTGGCAATTATATTAACATTATTTTACAGCATTTTAATAGCGTCTTCTCTGTAATTCGTTCATCTTGCATAAAGGTTGGCACAATAATCGACAGCTTATTTTGAAAACAATTATTTTTGCGATAAACCCTTGTACACATGTTTGATTTTTTGTTACAAATTGATACCGTAAGTACTGCTGCCGCAGGATCGGCAAAGGTGGAATCTGTTTGGTCTTTGCTAGCCAAGGGCGGCCCCTTAATGATACCATTAGGATTGTTATTTGCAGCTGCGGTTTTTGTGTTTTTTGAAAGATACCTAGCCGTAAAAAGAGCCGCCAAAGTGGATGACAATTTTATGAATATTATTCGCGATCATATTTTGTCCGGCAATGTTACCGCTGCGAGAAGCTTGGCAAAAAATACGGATAACCCGGTAGCTCGCATGATTGATAAAGGTTTGCAAAGGGTAGGGAAGCCAATTGATGCTATTGAAAAGAGCATGGATAATGTAGGCAAATT
This sequence comes from Bacteroidota bacterium, assembly GCA_046050225.1. GTDB lineage: Bacteria > Bacteroidota > Bacteroidia > Chitinophagales > Chitinophagaceae > Ferruginibacter. Next base: position 1,754 of record JBJOQA010000157.1, read on the forward strand.
AGAAATGTACAAATTAGAAAAAAACCTTTCTATTCTATCTGTAATTTCAAGAATCGCTCCCTTATTTGGTTTTGTAGGAACCATTGTAGGTTTAGTGCTTTTGTTGAAAGAATTTGCCGCCATCAGCAGTCCTTCTGTAAGTCAAATTGCTGATGCGATGTATGTAAAATTGATAACTTCCGCAAGCGGATTAATAATCGGGATGTTGGCATATTTAGGATATAGTTATTTGGATACGCAAATTAATAGAATGGCTAATCGCATGGAATCTGCCAGTAGTGATTTTATCGATATTTTGCAAGAACCAACGCGTTAATAATAAATTGGTTAATCCATTACTCTGTAATCTGTAACAATGAGTTTAAGAAGAAATAAATTAAGAGAAAGTCATGATGAAGTGGATACCGGTCCGCTCAATGATATTCTGTTTATCCTGTTAATGTTCTTTTTGATGATCAGTACCTTGGCTAATCCCAATGTAATTAAATTGGGGGTGCCCAAAGCCAAGAGTGATACCAAGAGCAAGCAAACTGTGATTGTGAGCGTTGATAAGGAAAGAAATATATATATAGGCTCGCATCAAATTATACTCGATTCATTAGAACCGGCATTACGTAAATTTATACATGAAGGGGATAGTATTAAACCTGCTGTGGTTATTAATGCCGATTCATCTGCAAACTGGGGCGAAGTAGTAAAAGTAATGCGTGTAGCAAAAAGATTAGGCGCAACTACCTCGGCTACTGTAAGCGGTACCGACTAGCTTTTAGCATTCTGGGGTTTCCATTCAAATCATCTTGAAGTTCAACTTCATCAAAATATTTTCTAAATAAATAGGCGGTTTCATGGGCATAATGTTGATGTAATTCTACATATAATTGCCCATCTTCTTTTAAATGCATTTCGCAAAAAGCCGCAATTTTTTGATAAAATAATAAAGGCTCGTCATCCGGTACAAATAGGGCTAAATGTGGTTCGTGATTGCTTACTTGTTTGTCTAACGAAACTACTTCTTGATATGGGATATAGGGTGGGTTACTAACAATGACATCATATAAATCCAAGGTTTCCCACTCCGATTCAGCTAAAAAATTAACTTGTTTCCATTCTATTGGCGTATGCAATTGTTGTGCATTTTCTGCTGCCACTGCCAAAGCTGCTTCACTAACATCTACCGCTGTAACATCTAATAAGGGCCATTGTTGTTTTAAGCTAATGGCGATGCAGCCACTACCTGTGCCGATATCAATGAGTTTGGTGGGATCTAAATGCGGATTATTATTTAATATCCAATGCACCAATTCTTCTGTTTCGGGGCGTGGTATCAAAACATCCGGTGTAACCTTAAACAGTTTTTTATAAAATTCGGCTTCGCCCAATACATATTGAATAGGCGTATGTTGTTGCAGCATGGCCAAATCGTCTAAAATTAATCGTTGTTGATCTTCTTTAATTTCATCATCTCCTTGCTGAAGCAGGGCCATGCGATTTAGTTGAAATCGCTTTTCAAATAACCAATTACAAAGAATGCCTGCCTCAGAAACCGAATATATGGCTTGCAGTGATTTATGCAGATGGCTATACAAATCCTTCAACTTCATGTTGCAAACATAGGTCAATTAAGGCAGCAAGTGGAGTATGCAGTATGAATAAACTTAAGAAAAGGTTTTTAACCTGATGGGGTTATTGTATTTTTAGGCGGTGAATGTTCATGCAATTTATATGAATCGATGTATCCAATTGGCGCAGATGGGCGCGCAATGGGTAGCCCCCAATCCGATGGTGGGTGCAGTATTGGTATATCGAGATCGTATTATTGGAGAGGGTTATCACACAGCTTATGGAAAACCACATGCAGAAGTGGAATGTATAAACAGTGTGGCAGCGCATAATCGTTCTTTAATAAAGGACAGTGTTTTATATGTTTCCTTAGAGCCTTGTGCGCATTATGGTAAAACACCTCCCTGCGTGCAATTAATCCTCAAACATGAGATAAAAAACGTAGTAATTGGAAGTAGAGATCCCTTTGATCAGGTAAATGGTAAAGGAATTGAACAGTTATTGGCTGCCGGTGTTGCGGTAACCGTAGGTGTTTTGGAACAAGAATGCAATTGGCTAAATAGGCG
>JBJOQA010000158.1:0-9454 GCA_046050225.1 Bacteroidota bacterium
TGAAAACCGTTAAAATAGTATTTCCGCATCAGTTATTTGAAAACAATCCATTGTTTTTAATTGAAGGAACGATTTACCTGATAGAAGAATATCTCTTTTTTAAGCAATATAACTTCCATAAACAAAAGATTGCTTTTCATCGGGCAACGATGAAATTTTATGAAAATTACTTGCTGCAAAATGGATAGAATACGAATTATATAGCTGCAATTGAAGCGTCAGCTGATATTCGTAAACTGATTCCGCTTTTAAAGCAGGATGGGGTAGAGCGCTTGGTTATTATTGATCCGGTGGATAATTGGCTGTTGAAAAGAATACAATCGGGTTGTGTCCAAAATGCTATTGTATTAGAAGTACTAGACTCACCTCAATTTTTGAATACCAATCTGCAACTCACTTCATTTTTCCATCCAAGTAAACAAAAATATTTTCAAACCGAATTTTATAAGCAATCGCGTTTGCAGCAAAATATTTTATTGGATGATAATAAAAATCCAATCGGTGGTCAATGGAGTTTTGATGTAGATAATCGAAAGAAATATCCCAAATCAAAGTCCGTTCCCGTTGTTGCCTATCCTCCGGATAATGATTATCATCGCGAAGCGAAAAAGTATACACAAAGTAATTTTGAACATAACTTAGGGCGCTTGGATACGCCTATTCAATACCCAATAGGATTTGAAGAAAGTAAACAATGGTTAGATCAGTTTTTGGAAAATCGATTTGCCGAATTTGGCGATTATGAAGATGCTATTTTGCAACAAGAATTATTGCTACATCATAGTCTCTTAACGCCATTGATTAATGTTGGAATGTTAACGCCCGAGTATGTTTTACAGCATACATTAGCATTTGCGCAAAAGCACGCTATAGCTATTAATTCTTTGGAAGGGTTTGTGCGTCAAATTGTAGGGTGGAGAGAATTTATTCGTGGTGTTTATATTGCCAAAGGTACCGCGGAGCGAACCCGAAATTATTGGGGCTTTACTCGAAAAATTCCGCTGTCATTTTACAACGGTACAACCGGCATTTTTCCGATTGATTGCACCATCAAAAAGTTGTTAGAAACCGGCTATTGTCATCATATTGAACGATTAATGGTACTTGGTAACTTTATGCTGCTTTGTGAATTTGACCCCGATGAAGTTTATCGTTGGTTTATGGAAATGTTTATTGATGCGTATGATTGGGTGATGGTTCCAAATGTTTACGGTATGAGTCAATTTGCCGATGGCGGATTAATGTCTACCAAACCTTATATCAGCGGCAGCAACTACTTGATGAAAATGAGTGATTACCCTAAAGGAGAATGGCAAGAAATTTGGGATGCATTATTTTGGCACTTTATGGATAAACAGCGTACATTCTTTATCAAAAATCCACGTTTGGGAATGTTAGTTAAAACCTATGATAAATGGGAGGATGCGAAAAAAGAGGCGTCAAGAAAAATAGCACAACAGTTTTTGGAACAATTGTCGTAGGATATGAAGTTAAGATTGAATTATAGGTAATCCTCTTTTTGTATTATTTGTTATTAAAAGCTATAGGCATTTTTACCGATAGCTACAAATTTTTACCTTCGCCTAGTTAACTTCACCTATGTCTTGATGTTAACTGCAGCGATACATTTTAATTTTTTTTGGAAAATGTGAATGAATATAATGCCAATTTTCAAATTAAATTAGGCTCATTTTAGTCTCATTGAACTAGTGAGGTCCTAAATATTGTTGCATAAAAGCAATTGTTTCTTTAATTGCTAATTTAATACCATTGAGATGCAAACTGTTAAAAAATGCATCTATGAAGTATAAGCTAATACTCGTTGCTTTAATGTTTCCATTGATTGCTTTTGCGCAAAAAACAAAAACGCAATCTCAACAAAACCCACCTACACCCGCCGAATTGGAAAAGTTGCTGAAACAAGCCCAAACAAATCTTAATAATCTAACGCCCGAACAAAAAAAAATGATGCAGCAGTTGGGTATTCAATTGCCTGATTTGAGCCAAATTCCGGTGAATGGCAGCTCTTTTCAAAGCGGACTTAATGCCTTGGAGCTACCCATTAAAGATGATGCTCGAATTGCAGTTGCAAGCAGATATACTGTCGTGCCGAATCAAATTTCAGCCTATTTAGGTGAGGTACGCAATTCGATTTTTAAAAACTATTCGCCACAAGAAATAAAGCAATGCGAGGAAGCATTTATGGCAATCGTTAAAAAAATTGGACCTAATGAAAATCGCATAGGTAATGCTGCTATTTATTTGTGGACCTTACAGCAATATAAAGCATCATTATATTTACTGCTAAATTTAAATGCAACCACTACAATTGATGATAATGTTTTAAACAATACGGCTGCATTCTTAAGCATGACTGGAAATGAAGAATGGGCAATTCCTTTGCTTAATTATTTGAATAAAAAGTACCCAAACAATAGCACTATTCTAAACAATCTTGGGCAGGCTTGGGTAGGTTTGGGCGATTTGATTCAGGCCGAAAAGTATCTAAAGAATGCAACCGCCTTGTATCCGCACCATCCAAAAGCTAATTTTACACAGGCATTAATCGAAGAAAAAAAAGGAAATAATTTAAGGGCAATTGAACTTATAAAAAAGGCGGTTCATTTGGTTTATAATGAAGCGATGGATAATAAGCTGCGAAAGTTAAATTATAAATTGAAGCCGGGTGATATTGGTTTCAGTAAAAAATATAAACCGGATAGCGATCCTTTAGGCTTACATCAATTTGCAGTACCCGATATTCCTAAATCTTACGAAGAATTGGTTGGTTCAGAAAATCTTTGGAAAGCATTTCATGCCGATATTTTGGCAAAGGTTCAAGAGCTTTCACAACGACGAAATCAACTTATGATTCCTTTGCAAGAAAAGTTTAATAAAAATGTTGAATCCTATCTCAATCAAAATACAAAAACAGTAGATGGCAAAGAGCGTAAAAACTCTTTTTCTCGTCAGGCAAAAATAATGTTGGACGCAATGTATCAGGATGGTGGGATTGATTTTAGATTGAAAGCTAGTAAAAAAGCGTATGAAGATTTTGTAAAAAAAGAACTTAAACAATGGATGGCAAGCTACCAATTAGAATTAATGAAAATTGAGCAGAAATCCATTGGTATAAGCAATAACACTAAGCAGGAGGGTGGGGAAAAATCTGAAACGCTTTGCCAAGAAAGAATGGCGCTAATTACTAAATACCTCCGAATTGTTGCACCCAAATTGGAGGAGTATCATAATGCTTATATTAACCAGTTAAAAATTATGATGAATGAAGAAGTATTTTGGAAGCAATTTGAAAAAAGCACAATTGATTTTGAGAAATTAAAATTGGATTATCAAATTCAATTTTTGAGCGCACTGAATGTTTACCTTCCTAGTGAGTTTAATAAAATTGATTATTGCAAAATCGAAGACGGTGGAGGAGGTAGATACAAGTTAGCCGAATTTAAAGATATTTATTGTGCTAAAAACGATACCGTTAATTTGGGCTATGGCCAATTTGAATATACCTGTAATACCGTAACTTCTAAATTGGGGATTGATTTTTTAGGATTGAAAATATTTGAAATCGAGGTTAAGCAAGACTATAACCAAGTTAAAAATTGGAATCAAGAATGGTGGGAAGTTGCAGCAGAATCAATTGTGAATTGTACGATTGAAGCCGGTCCTAGTAAAGGATTTGATGAAACATTCGGTCCGTTAAAAATGGAAGCTGAAATAGAAGGGGCATTAATTATTGAAATTGGAAAATCTGGCATTACGGATATCGGCCTAAAAACTAGTTTGGAAGCCGGAATAAAACTCGAACCCCACAAACAAACGAATGAGGCTGGCTTTACTTTTATTGGTGTAGAATCAAAGTTTACAGTCAACAGTGGTTTTTCAGTAGAATCAAAAGGGCTTTTAGCTAGGATCAATAAAAAAATGCACCCTGTTCAAATTCCTTGATAATTATGATCAAACATATTACTATTCAGGTGCTGCTAACTTTATACTGTTTGGCATTAAAGGCACAAACTTGTTCTGAAACGGCTGATTTATTAAACTATCCGGGAACTCTTACTGCTGCTAATCCGAAATTACCACCGGTTTCCCAATTTTTGGTGAATGAAAAAATGAATGCCTTTAACACGATGCGTTCAATGGAGAATTTATTTAATAAGAATTTTCATTTAAAAGGTGGTCATGCACAATACTGGTTTGATAAGCCTCCATTTGAAAATTTAACCGGATTAAAATATTATATCACTTATGGAGGGCAAATTGGTTTTTATCAATATTTCTGTAACAAAGGAAAATTAGCTAAAACCGATGAATTTACGGTTGATTTTCGTGTCATGGTAAATCCTGTTTTGGATAATAATTTATATGATGGTGGCGGAGAATATTTTGAAAAGGAGGGCAACAAAACTGGTGCATATATTCCATTTGTAAACTATTTAAAATTTAATGCAGAGGAGGTAGATAAAATTGTTAAGGGCAATGGTTATCTTGAATTTACGCACGGAAATAATTATAAACCTCATACCGATGTTTATCGACAATGGTATATTTCTAAACCTGAGTTTCCCATTTTTTTAAAAGTTAGTAGAAAAGAATTTTTAAATAGTTTATTAGCGTTTTATGAACGAGAGAAAAAAAGTTATTTAAAGGAATATACAAGAAAACTAAATGATGCAATTCTGTATGCTGAAAAGTATAGTCGTAACGGAAATTTAGCGATGTATAATAATAGCATTGAAGATAAAAATACAGCAGAGAAAAATTTAAAATTAGTAGAAACTAATTATCAAAATAAAATTAAAAAAGTAAACCTGTTTTTACAGAAAGAATCGGCAGATTGGTTGGCACAACCAACACGCTTCAAACCGGGAAAATTCTCCTGTAGCACATTGTCTTCTTTTTCAGTTGTTAATCAAGCGGCCTGTTTTGAGTTAGATGAATTTTATAATGGCGAAGATGGTGAGGCAATCTATAAATGGAATGCTGATTATATCGACAAACAACTAAGTCACGCAGGAAAGCCCTTTTTGTTGGTCGTTCGATTTCGATATAAAGCAGCTGAATCATTTTCACAAGGCATTATGAACGATTTTATCAAAAATTTCGATTTTAATGGTCTGAATCAATTATTAAACTAATTACCCAAATTATGAAACGAGAAGCCTTTTTACTTGCTTTCCTTAGTTTTTCAATTGCTTCTTTGTCGCAAACAGCAAGTTATGATTTAATCAATTTTAAATTGCCGGTTGGTTGGAAATTTGCTCAACAGAAAGAAAATGTGATACAATACCAAAAACTGATAGGGAGCGAGTGGGGGCAGATAAATATTTATAAAAATACAAAGAGTAAGGGCTCCATTCAACTTGATTTAAAGAGTGAATGGAATGAGTTAGTATTGAAAAATTATAACATCGTAGAATCATCTCAAGCTTCCATGCCTGAGCAACTTAATAATGGGTGGCAAAAAATAAATAAGCAGGGAAATTGGGTTTTTAATGGAAAGCAAGTCACAACCAAATTAACCACCCATTCAGGAAACGGAGCTTGTTTCAGTATTGTGTGCAATGCAACACAAGTTAAATTCCTAGATGATTTTGTTTCATTGATAAATACTGTCCAAATTGTAGGCCAACCTTATAAAAGTTATGGGGATATTGATGCAAGATTATTATCAAATAATCCACCTTCAAATAATGGCTTTAAATTTAATCAAACAAATTTTGAAGATGGTTGGGTAAGTATTATTAAAGAAAATTGGGTAGAAGTTTCTAAGTCTAATGTGCGTGTATTATTGCATTATCCCAAAGAAGGGACTATTTATCCTGCCCAACCCGATGTTTTAATTAAATCTGCATGGGATATTTTGATCGCGCCTCGATATCAACAATTACAAGACTTTAAAACTGCATACATTGAAGATTTTAAACGGCCATATTTTGCAACCGGTAAGGTGAAAGAATCTGAAACTGGTAAGCAAGTATTTGTTACATTATTTAGGAGAAGTAACGGTTGGATAGAAATTATTACGCCAAGTAGTTTGGTATTTACACAAACATTTGGATTTAATCCAGAATCTATTCGATGGGGTACGCTTAACCAATATACCGGTGGGTGGGTAGTTGATAATTTAGCAGGCACATCAGTAGAAGCAAAAGCCGAGTTGTTTGATTTATTAGACAATATGGTTCAAAAAAACAGATTCGCAGTAGATGCGCGTGATTTAAACAATACGGGAGAATGGAAAGATCATTATGCTAGTAATACATTTTATGTTGATTACTATACCGGGGCACATGCCGGCATAAACACTTATTCTTCTTCTCAATCCTACAATTTTGGTTCCGGTAATGTTTATGATTGGAAATTAGTTGCAACCAATTCTTTTGGAGGAAGGATGGATGTTGCGCAAGGAAAAAGCAATGGCACTTTTAAATCGTTAAGTAATTGGCAAATCTATTTTTCAAATATAGATGGGAAACCCAAAAAAATGAATGTTTATTTCTCTGCGATAAAGGGAGGGCGCATTTTATGGATGAATGATGCTGAATTTCCCGGTTCAGGTATTTTTACCGGATTCACCCAAAAATAATAACCTAAAAAATGATGATTTAATATATCAGAATTATTATTGTCAAAGAAAAAACCCTGCAAAACTTATTGCAGGGTTTAATATATTTCGAATATGCTTTACCGTTAGATGCTGCGAGAACCGTCAAAATTCTCTAATTCTTTGGCAACGGCATTTAAAAAAGTAGCGCCTAAGCCACCGTCAATAATACGGTGATCATAACTCAAAGAAATATACATCATATGACGAATCGCAATACTATCACCTTGCGGGGTTTCGATAACCATTGGGCGCTTTTTGATAGCTCCAACAGCCATAATGGCAACCTGAGGTTGGTTGATAATGGGCGTACCCATGATACTGCCAAAGGTTCCAACATTGGTTAAAGTAAATGTGCCGCCGGTGGTATCATCGGGTCTTAATTTGCCGGTACGCGCAGCATTAGCCAAACCATTTACTTGTTTGGTTAAGCCTACTAAATTTAATTGATCGGCATTTTTAATAACCGGTACAATTAAGTTGCCGGAAGGTAAAGCGGTTGCCATACCAATATTTAAATCCTTTTTAATGATGATGCGATCGCCGTCTACAGAGCTACTCATCATTGGATATTTTTTAATGCACTTTACAATCGCTTCAATAAATAATGGTGTAAATGTTATTTTTTCATTTTCCCTTTTTTCAAAATCCTTCTTCACTTTTTCGCGCCATAAAACTAAATTGGTAACATCACATTCTGCAAAACTGGTTACATGCGGACTGGTATGTTTGCTGTCAACCATATGCTTCGCAATTAATTTGCGCATACGGTCCATTTCAATTATCTCTACATTTCCGGTATAGGTAGTTACGGCAGTACTCGTGTTAACTACAGGTGCAGCGGCTGGGGCCGGGGCAGGAGTTGCAGCAGGAGCAGGTGTGGCAACCGGTGTAGCGGTTGTAACGCCATTACTTTTGTTCGAAACATACATTAAAATATCTTTCTTACTTACTCTGCCGTCTTGGCCGGTACCCGGAATATTCTCCAATTCGGCCATGCTGATGCCTTCTTGTTGCGCAATATTGAGCACCAATGGCGAGTAAAAACGAATAGCACCAGCAGCAGGTTTTGCAACAGTGGCAGCAGGCGTAAAAGGCACCGATTCAACAACTTTCGCCTCTTCATAAACCGGAGCTACCGGAGCAGCGGCAACCGGTTGAGAAATAACCGCTGCAGAAGCACCTACCCGAATTCTTGCGATAACCGTTCCAATTGGAACCACATCATTTACATTAAATAAAATTTCTTCTAAAACACCCGCGGCGGTTGATGGAACTTCACTATCCACTTTGTCTGTTGCAATATCTAAAACAGTTTCATCTTCTTTGATGGTATCTCCCGGGTTTTTGTGCCACTTCAAAATGGTGGCTTCCATAATACTTTCCCCCAATTTGGGCATAATTAAGTCAACTACAGACATATCTATAAATTATAATATTATATAATAAAAATGGGAAAAGCACCTTTTAGGAACTTTCACATTTTAAGCAATCGGCCGTAAAGGTAACTATTTCCGCTATTTGATGTTCAATCTGCCTAAGGTTGTTCTTCCAATATCAACTTTCTTAATAAATTCAAGGCATTTAGGGCGGTGAGTTGAATATTTCTTTCTCGGTCAAATCTAAAATGAAATAATTGAGTTACAACTTTTGTTTCACCGGCGATGGCTACCCAAACCGAACCTACCGGTTTATCCGGTGTGCCGCCGTCTGGCCCCATGATACCTGAAACCGCTATGGCATAGGCTGTTTTTAGCTGTTTTTTGGCACCTAATGCCATTTGTTGCACCACCTGCTCACTCACTGCACCCAATTGAGAAATATCGCTGTGCGAAACCCCTAATAGATCTTCCTTGGCTTGATAACTGTAGCTTATTACGCTACCATTATAGTAGGCAGAAGCGCCAGGTGAAGACGTTAATAAATGAGCAATATAGCCCCCGGTGCAGCTTTCTGCTGTTGCAACGGTTTTATGACGCGCTAAAAGTAACTTTCCTACTACTTGTTGCATGGTTAAATCTTCATCAACTACTAAAAACTCATGCACCAAAAATTGCAATTGATCAAATTGTTGCTGTACTTCTTGTTCAATTTGAACTTTATCCTTACCGGCTGCGCTTAAACGCAATCTTACCATGCCATAATTAGGTAAATAGGCTAAGCGAATATGCGTAGGGAGTGCTGCTTCAAAATCTTTAATTTTTTCAGCTAAAAACGATTCACCAACACCGGCAGTTAAAAGCGTACGGTGAATTAAATATGGGAAGCTGAAGGTTGCGCAAAGTTTTGGAATAACGTCCTTGGTCATCATGCCCTTCATTTCGTGTGGAACGCCCGGCATACTTACAAAAATCTTTTTGCTTTGATCCGACAATACTTGCTCAAACCACATGCCGGGTGCCGTTCCTCGATGATTTGGAATAACCGTACAGCAATCCGGTACTTCCGCTTGTTTTAAATTTCGTTCAATCATCGGTCGCTTAAGAATATTTTCAAAAATGTTTTTTACATTTTCTAAAGCTCCGGAATCAACCACCATTTTTCCGTTAAAATACTCGCACAGCAACGGTTTTGTTATATCATCAGCTGTTGGCCCCAAACCGCCGGTTATTAAAATAATATCGGCCTGCGCACGTTCTTCATCTAAGGCCTGCCATATAGCTTTCCATTCGTCACCAACTGCCACACGCCTTATAACTTGAATACCCGCTTTATTTAATTCTTGTGCCATCCAAGCACTATTGGTATCGATAACCTGACCGATTAATAATTCATCTCCAATGGTGATGATGCTGGCTACTGTATATCCCATATTTTTATCGGATGCAC
>JBJOQA010000159.1:0-4685 GCA_046050225.1 Bacteroidota bacterium
AACTACTAATTCGTAATGCCGAATTAACCTTGCAGGCAAAATCAGCAAGCATTTTAGTATCAAAAATTTATCAGAGCACCGAAAGTGCAGGCGGTTTTGTGTTGAGTGAAAATCAAACAACTTCCAATGAAGATATTCATACCGATATTACGATTAAAGTGCCGGTGCAACGCTTTGATGCGGTGTTAAATCAGGTTTGTTCTTATGATGTACAAGTGGTAGAAAAAACCGTAAGTACCTCAGATGTTGGTACCGAAATGGTAGACACTAAAACCCGTTTAGAAAATCAAAAGCTTTTAAGAAACCGCTATCAAAGCTTACTAGCTGAGGCTAAAACCCGATCCGAAATAATTGAGTTGCAGCAACAGGTGGATCAAATTCAAGAGCAAATTGACATCGCATTGGGTAGAATCAATTATCTATCTCACCAAACGGCATACAGTACGCTTCATATTAACATCCATCAAACAGTTGCAGGTTCAATTACTAATGGTAATGGTTTTATTGATAAAATGGCCGCAGCATTGGGTACCGGCGCAGGTTTACTTTCAGGATTGCTCATTGGTTTGGCAACGATATGGCCGTTAATTTTGGTGGGAACAATCCTCATATTTGGGTATAAATGGCGTAAAAATAAAAAGCAAGATGTTGTAAGTTTGAAGCATGGCTAAAAAACATCTTGTTGTATTAACCGGTGCCGGCATCAGCGCCGAAAGTGGCTTGAAAACCTTCCGCGATAGCGATGGATTATGGAACGGTTATGATGTATATGAAGTGGCTAGTCCGCGTGGCTGGAACAAAAATCCACAACTCATTTTAGATTTTTATAATGCTCGCAGGCGCGATGTTGCAGCGACACAACCCAATGTCGCTCATCTTGCCTTGGCAGCAATGGAAAAGGATTTTAGGGTGTCGATCATTACACAAAATATTGATGATTTACACGAACGTGCCGGGTCAACGCAGGTTTTACACCTGCATGGCGAAATTTTTAAAATGCGTAGCGTGGCCGATGATCAAACCACCTATGAAATTAGAGGCGATATACAATGGGGAGATTTGGCCGAAGACGGTTTTCAGCTCCGGCCCTTTATTGTTTGGTTTGAAGAACCTGTTCCCAAAATGGAGGATGCAGTGCAGCTGATGCATGATTGTGATTATTTTGCGGTGGTTGGCACTTCTTTGCAGGTTTACCCTGCCGCATCACTTTTACATTATGCACCACGTTATTTGCCTAAATATGTAATTGATAAAAAATTACCGGCCTTGCCTAAAATGGAAGATTTAACACTGATTGAAAAGTCGGCAACCGAAGGCGTTTCAGCATTTGCAGAAATGTTGAGGAAAAGGGAAGGGCTATAAACAGAAAGCGCAACGTATCAAGTTGCGCTTTTTCATTTAATCATTTTGTGTTCTAGTTTCTTCAAAGCAAATTCCTTGAAGTGCCAGTTCTTTTAACACCGGCTCGTAAATTTCTTTTTGAATGGGAATATGAAGCCCCTTTATTTTTAGTTGATCGGTTAAAATCAATTTAGCTGCGATACCTAAGGGTAGTCCAACCGTTTTTGCCATGGCCGTGCGTAAGCTGTTTTCTCCTTTCACCACCAAGCTGCTTTTTATACTACCGCCGTTGTATTCAATTTCGTGTAGCATAACAATCATGTCTTTATCCTCCGGTTGCATCACTAATTTGGTTTCTAGCAAATATTGCAACACATCTGCATTGTTTTTACAATGTGCAGGAATTGAGGTGGTATCAAATAATCCTAAAAATTGATACATCGCCTGATTGGATGAATTCACAAAGGGTAACAAAGATTTAGACCAATCTTTAAAAGAGATGGTGCTGTTTTCGGGAATCAAACTGGTTTCGTCGGTTAGCTTTGCCTCAATAATACCTTGCCATGCTGTACAAAAAGCTGGGTATCTTAATGTGGTTCGGATAAATGTTGTTGCCGATTGTAGTTTGTAAATTGGAATATAGCTGAGCGAATCGCGGTTTGGATAAGTGGCTAAGGAAGGGAGTCCGGCTACTTGCACTTCTTCGCAATCTTTAAAAAGTGCTGAGTAGTCTTTGTTTTGTGCTTCACCGTTTAATAAAAATTCGGCACCGGCTTTTCCAGCCAGAACCACATTGCGCGGATTCCAACTTATTTTATAATGCCAAGGATTATCGTCGCTTTCAGGTGCTACTAGTCCACCGCAATGACTTTTAAAACTAGTAATTGTTTTACCTTCTGCTTTTAATTGGTCAATCAATTGCAAAGCGCTCATATGGTCGATACCTGGATCTAAACCCATTTCACATAAGAAAAGCAATTTTCTGTGATTGATTTCGTCACTTAAACTCTTTATCTGTTGATCAACATAAGAAGCGGTTAATAAATGTTTACGATATTCCACACAATCTTTAGCTACTAAATAATGCAGGGCAGGAGGCATCATCGAAATTACCACATGGGCACGCTGAATGAGTTGGCTTCTTGAGTCTTCATCTTTGATATCAATTTCTACCGCTTCTGCAACCTTGGCATGATTCGTTTTGAGCAATATTTGTTCTTTGTTTGCATCGGCAATAATTAGTTTCCATTTTTGCGTTTCGCATTCTTGAATCAAATAATCAATTAGTACTGTTGCAGATTTACCTGCGCCAAAAAGAAGTATCGTTTTCACAACCGTTAAATTTTGTCGCAAGGTATTCTATATTTTTCAATCAGGCTGATGAATTAGCATAGTTTATCCGTACTTTTTGATAGAAAATTTCACTAAAAAAGTATCTGTAAACAGCCGAATATTCGAACAAATAAAATGGACTTCCTCGAAATCAACATTTAGGCAAAAAGTAGAAGGGGTCTATCTATTTTTGATGGCTGTTTTTGTATTGGTAATCAATTAGTTAAAGTGTGTAAAATTGAGGTAAACTTATTCACCTTGCATGTGCAAAACTTAAGCAACATAAAGCCCTAAAAACCATGAAAATGCGCATGATTTTCGGTAAATTTGCGTACTATTTAACATTATGGAAAATAACGGAGAATTGAACGAAAACGAATTGCCGGGAGAACATCATGGCGATACAGGAAACAGGGGTAGAATTATCCCGGTTAACATTGAAGAACAAATGAAAACTTCCTACATCGATTACTCGATGAGTGTTATTGTAGGGAGGGCTTTACCGGATGTACGCGACGGATTAAAACCGGTACATCGTCGTGTTTTATTTGGAATGCACGAATTGGGTAATAACAGTAATAAGGCCTATAAAAAAAGTGCGCGTATTGTGGGTGAAGTAATGGGTAAGTATCACCCGCATGGTGACTCTTCCATTTACGACACGATGGTGCGTATGGCCCAAGATTGGAATATGCGTTATACCATGGTAGATGGCCAAGGTAACTTTGGTAGCCAAGATGGAGATCCACCCGCTGCCATGCGTTATACCGAGGTAAGAATGCAGAAATTTGCCGAGGCCATGTTGGAAGATATCGAAAAAGAAACCATCGACTTTCAATTGAATTTTGATGATTCATTGAAGGAACCAACGGTTTTGCCTACGCGTTTGCCACAATTATTATTGAATGGTTCAAGCGGTATTGCCGTGGGTATGGCTACCAATATGTTGCCGCATAATTTGTCGGAAGTGGTTGATGCATGTGTGGCTTATATAGATAATCGTGATATCACCATTGATGAGCTGATTAAGTATGTAAAAGCACCTGATTTTCCTACGGGAGGTACCATTTATGGTTTTGAAGGGGTAAAGCAAGGTTTTCATACCGGTAGAGGTAGAGTAGTGCTGCGTGGTAAGGTAAATGTAGAAACCACTAAAACGGGGCGCGAAAAATTGGTGATTTATGAAGTGCCATACCAAGTGAACCGCGATACCTTAACCGCTAAAATTGGTGACTTAATTACCGAGAAGTTGTTAGACGGCGCAAGCGATGTAAACAATGAAAGTAATAATAAAGAGGGTACACGTATTGTAGTTGATTTGAAGAAAGATGCGGTTGCGCAAGTGGTAATCAATCAGTTATACAAGTTATCTGAATTACAAACCTCTTACGGTATCAATAATGTGGCCCTGGTTCGTGGCCGTCCGCATATTTTGAACCTCAAAGATCTTGTATCTGAATTTGTATTGTTCCGTCACGAAGTGGTTGTTCGTCGTACCCAATTTGAATTGCGCAAAGCAAGAGAAAGAGCGCATATCTTAGAAGGTTACATCATTGCCCTTGATAATTTAGATGCCGTAATCAAATTGATTCGTGAATCTTCAACGCCGGGTTTGGCACAAGAAGGTTTGGTTACGCAATTTGGTATGTCTGAAATACAAGCAAAAGCTGTTTTGGAAATGCGTTTACAACGCTTAACCGGAATGGAAATTGAAAAGATTAGAGAAGAGCACGCCGAAATCATGAAGTTAATCGATCATTTACAAGCGATTTTGGCAAATGAAGATATGCGTTACGATATCATTAAAACCGAATTAGCTGAGGTTAAAGCAAAATTTGGGGATGAACGTAAAACGGATATCGTTTATGTGGGCGACGAGATGAATATGCTTGATTTGATTGAAAAAGAAGATGTTGTAGTTACTATTTCAAATTTAGGTTACATTAAAAGAACCGTAGCAGCTGATTACCGTGCACAAAAACGCGGTGGTAGAGGTGCCAAAGGAAGTAGTA
>JBJOQA010000160.1:0-2853 GCA_046050225.1 Bacteroidota bacterium
GTCGGAAGGCAGGAATGGATGTGACTTCATCAAGCAGTTTGATGCTACAAAATTTAAGACCCGATTTGCCTGTGAGGTTAAAAACTTTGATGCCACCGAGTATCTCGATCGCAAAGAAGCACGAAAAATTGACCGTTTTACCCAATTTGCCATTATTGCAAGTGATGAAGCGGTTAAAGATGCTGGTATCAACAAAGACAATGTAAATGTTGATCGTGTAGGGGTAATTTTTGCAAGTGGTATTGGTGGATTAATTACCTTCCAAGAAGAAGTTACCAACTTTGCTTCCGGTGATGGTACACCACGTTTCAACCCGTTTTTTATTCCAAAAATGATCCTGGACATTGCTGCAGGACATATTTCTATGCGTCATGGTTTCCGCGGCCCTAACTATGCCGTGGTAAGCGCTTGCGCCTCTAGCACTAACGCCATTCTTGACGCTTTTGATACCATCCGACTTGGAAGAGCCGATGTGATTGTAACAGGCGGAAGTGAAGCCGTTGTGAGTGCCGCCGGTGTGGGTGGTTTTAACGCCATGAAAGCTTTAAGCGAACGTAACGACGACCCGGGTTCTGCCAGTCGCCCATTTGATAAAGACCGTGATGGTTTTGTGATGGGTGAGGGTTCAGGTGCCCTAGTTTTAGAAAGTTTAGACCATGCATTAGCCCGCGGTGCAAAAATTTATTGCGAAATCGCCGGTGGTGGTGCTACCGCAGATGCCCATCATATTACTGCGCCTCATCCCGAAGGTTTAGGTGCCCAAAATGTAATGAAAGCTGCATTAGCCGATGCAAAAATGAATGCCGAGGATATCGCTTACATTAATGTTCACGGTACTTCTACACCTTTAGGTGATATTGCCGAAACCAAAGCTATATTAAATGTTTTTGGCGATCACGCTTATAATTTAAACATCAGTTCTACCAAAAGTATGACCGGTCACTGCTTAGGCGCTGCCGGCGCTTTAGAAGCACTTGCTTGTATCATGTCGGTGGTGAATGACATTATTCCGCCTACCATTAACCACTTTACCGACGATCCCGAATTAGATCCAAAATTGAATTTCACTTTCAATAAAGCACAGCATCGCACGGTGAACGCCGCCCTAAGCAATACATTTGGCTTTGGTGGTCACAATGCCAGCGTAATTGTGAAAAAGTATCAACCCTAATCAACTTTACTTTAGCCTTTGTGATTGGTTATCAGCAAGCTGATACCATCAAAGAGATATTTTTTTGCTGTATCTTTAGGTTTGAATGGTAACAGGTAGCGTTGAAGTAGATGAAAGGGGTTAGCATTCTTCAACCAAGAAAATAATAACTGCATTTTGAGTTTCATCAGTAATTTGTTCGGTGGAGACCCCAAAAAAAAGGCGTTTAAAAAACAGCTTTCTAATGTGCTTGGCTTTACGCCCGGCAATATCCATTTATATACTACTGCACTCAGTCACCGTTCTGTTCGCGAAGGAGCCGATGAAAATAATGAACGGTTAGAATTCTTAGGCGACGCTGTACTTAGCTCTATCGTTGCGCATTATTTATTTATGAAATACCCCTATAAAGGGGAAGGCTTTCTTACCGAAATGCGCAGCAAAATGGTAAACCGCCAACAACTCAATGATATCGGTATAAAAATGGGATTGAAAAAAATCACCATTTATAACAAACACGATAACTCCCTCAAAATCTCTCAAATATTCGGCAATACCCTAGAAGCTTTAATTGGCGCGGTTTATCTCGATCGCGGATACGCACGCACGCGTGTTTGGGTTGAAAAATATATCATTTCTACCCATATGTTTATGGATGATTTGGAAAGCATCGATATCAATATAAAAAATAAACTCTACGGTTGGGCCAATAAAAACGGTAAACAACTTGAATTTGAAACCCTTGGAGAAAAATTTGAAAACGGCCGTAGATTATTCACTATTGGCGCTACTGTAGACGGTGAATTAATTTCGGAAGGAAAAGGCTACAATAAAAAAGATGCTAGCCAAATTGCAGCTCAAATTGCCGTTGAAAAGCTAGGACTTTAAGCTCAACTGAAAATACCCAACCTCCCCTGTTACATATAACAGCCCTTTGCTGTACTTTTACCTTACAAACATTTTTCACAGAACGATTGTGCTATGACTTTTGGAATTTTAGGTAGCGGAAGTTGGGGAACTGCCCTTGCAAAAATATTAACCGATAACGGACAGCATATTCATTGGTGGTTTAGAAACGATAAAACCATTCACCACCTTATGCAGCGGAGGCATAATCCGCAGTACCTGAGTACCGCCTATTTTGATACGCAAAAACTCTCCTTACGATCTTCAGCAGAAGAAGTCATTAGAAACAGCGATTGTATCGTAATCGCCATTCCTTCTGCTTATGCCGAAGAGGCGTTGGCAAATTTACCGGCTGATATTTTTGAAGGCAAAAAAGTAATTAGCGCCATTAAAGGCATTCTTCCTAATGAAAATGTTTTATTGAACGACTATCTTAAAACGCATTTCAATTTTCAATTAGAAAATTATTTTGCAGTGCTTGGTCCTTGCCATGCCGAAGAAGTAGCTTCCGAAAAATTATCCTACCTCACTTTTTCCGGTATTGATACCGTTACCACCCATAAAATTGCTGGCTACTTTAAAACCCATTATCTCAATACGGTTGAAAATGCTGACATCTACGGCGTGCAGTTTGCCGCTATATTAAAAAACATTTATGCAGTAGGCGCAGGAATTGCGCACGGGCTTGATTATGGCGACAATTTTTTAAGTGTACTCATTGCCAACAGTGCCGATGAAATGGCTTGCTTTCTGCGCAAATTAGGCATAAAGAACATTGAAGTAGGTTCTATCGACCA
>JBJOQA010000161.1:0-9822 GCA_046050225.1 Bacteroidota bacterium
ACCAAATTAACCGGTAAAAAGGTAGCATTAAAAGCTTCTGCCATTATGGGCCAAAACACCACCCATTGGGTAATGATGGGTGGCTACTATGGCTACAAAGCGTCAGCTACTTCTATAGAAACTTACAAACCCGCAAAAACTACCGCCGTTTGGATGGACTTGTATAGTACCAACAAAAAAGTTGCGCCTGCCTTATTCTTCGGCTATAGCGTAAACAATGGTGCAGCTGCAAATGCTACAGCTGCCTACGGCAGAATGGTTGGCATTTCTGGCCGCGGTATTAAAGATTTATTGCGCATTGCTCCTCGCTTGGATATCTATAGCGGAAAACTCAAATTCGGTACCGAACTTGAATACACCAAAGCCAATTATGGTGTAAGAGGCAATGATGGTAAAATTGCAGGCGCCACAACCGGTATTACTAACATACGTTTCACCTTCTCCACAGTATATAATTTTTAATCAACTAAACAACCAGACATGAATCAAAATAGCACAAAAGGAATTGGCTTCGTGATTGGCGCCTCGTCGGTAGGTACGCTCATCGAATGGTACGACTTCTACATTTTTGGTATGCTCGCAACCATTATTTCTAAACAATTTTTTCCCGAAGATTCTGGCACATCTGCTTTATTAAGCACCTTGGCCATCTTCGCGGCAGGTTTTATCATTCGCCCGTTTGGCGCGTTGGTTTTCGGCCGTTTAGGTGATTTAATCGGACGTAAATACACTTTCTTATTAACCCTCGTGTTAATGGGAGGTTCAACCTTTGCCATCGGTTTGGTTCCGGGTTATGCAACCATTGGTTGGGCAGCCCCAATTATTGTATTGATTTTACGTTTAGTTCAAGGCTTGGCCTTGGGTGGAGAATATGGCGGTGCCGCAACCTATGTAGCCGAACATGCGCCTGCCAATCGTAGAGGTTTTTACACCAGTTGGATTCAAACAACCGCTACTTTAGGTTTATTCTTAGCATTAGGTATCATCATCTTAATTCGTCAAAGTCAAGGTGTTGAACAATTTAGCTCTGAATGGGGCGGCTGGCGTTATCCATTCTGGATTTCCTTGGCTTTAGTTATCGTATCTATCGTTATTCGTATGCGCATGAGCGAATCGCCCATGTTTGCTAAAGTGAAAGCAGAAGGTAAAACCTCTACCAATCCTTTAAAAGAAAGTTTTGGTCACCGTGCTAACTTTAAAATGGTTTTATTAGCCCTATTTGGTGCGGTAATGGGCCAAGGTGTAATTTGGTATACCGGTCAATTTTATGCGCAATCCTTTATCGAAAATGTTTGTAAAGTAAGCTTCGTTGAATCTCGCAATATTATCTTAGTTGCAATTCTTTTGGCTACACCCGGCTTTATCCTTTTTGGTTGGCTGAGTGATAAATACGGCAGAAAATGGATTATGTTAATTGGTATGTTATTGGGTATTTTCTCTTACCGCCCCATTTACAAATCGTTCATGGAAATGACCAACCCTGCTGCAAAAAGAGATATCGTTGATACCAAACTTACTGTTAAAAATCCTGCTGTTGCAGCCATAGATGCAAAGGATAAAACTAAAATGTTGGTAACCATTAAATATGATTCTGTTTATACCGACGGCGCAAAATATACATTTGCGAAAACAGATACGCTTCATTTATCCGAAGCTTATGCAGGCGTAACTGCATCAGTAGGGTATGTATATCCAAAGAAAGACCAACCGGAGGTAATGGATACCGTAGTTGCAAAAGTAAAGGCTGCAAAAGGCACTACCTTAGCAGAAGGCATTACCTATGTTACTGCAGCTAAAAAATCGGCTAAGCCCGGTGTTGTGATTGAAAAAACACTCGACAAAAGCACTTATTGGACAATTGTATTCTTAGTATTTGTACAAATCATTTTTGTAACGATGGTGTATGGCCCAATTGCAGCCTTCTTGGTTGAATTGTTCCCTACAAAGATTAGATATACCTCTATGTCGTTGCCTTATCATATTGGTAATGGTGTATTTGGCGGGTTGGTTCCGTTCTTGGGCACCTTGATTGTAGAATTTACCAAATCGGCAGATAAACCCGCAGGTGATCCATTGGCAGGTTTGTGGTATCCAATTGGCGTAGCTGCAGCATGTTTCATCATTGGTGCCATTTATCTTCGCAATAAGATAGATGAGGATGTAATGGATTAATCAAAATAAATTTATCAAATCAAATAAATCAACGTTATGAACGCAATAAAAAAATATCTTGGAATTATATGGATGCTGCTCGCGCCGGCCTTAGTTGGATTTATGTTTTGGCAAGCAGTTGACAAAATAGGTAAAGCCACTGAAGCCACTAAAGCCAATGTTACCTTACAATGGACAATCATCTTGCTGATCTTCTTTCCGATCTGCATTGGACTGCTCATTTTTGGTTACTATTCATTTCAAGGCGCTTACGACCACTTACCGGAAAGTTCTAATGAAATTGATGATTATTAGTTAAGTCGGGGGAAATAACTATTTCCCTTGCACTAACCGCCAACAGGCCCTCGACATCCGTCGTTGGCCTGTTTTTTTTTAAACAATCTAGCCAATGTTTTCATATCTAAAAGTTCCTGCGTATATTGAAGGATAAGGATTGATTGCATTTTATGAAAAGAAAACTTCGAAACCAACAACTGATTTTATTGGGACTTTTTGCCCTACTGTTATTTAACTTTCCGTTACTAACAGTAGCCAATAAACGAATTTTAATTGGCGGCATCCCCACCTTTTATGCCTATTTATTTATAAATTGGTCAATCATCGTTTATCTGATTTATCGCATCGCCGATAAAAAAAACACACACCCTGATGAGTAATATTGTTGCCATTGCCAGCGCATTACTGTATTTAAGCATCCTATTTGCTGTTGCATGGTATGCCGAAAAAAAACTAAAACAAGGAAAAAGCTTAATCAATAACGGCTACGTATATGCGTTATCGTTAGCCGTATATTGCACGGCTTGGACTTATTACGGCAGTGTGGGTCGGGCAGCCACCAACGGCGCAGAATTTATTGCCATTTACCTTGGACCAACTATTGCGGCCATTCTATTTTGGCCCATCTCCCGAAAAATTATTCGCATTTGCAAAACGCAACGAATTAATAGCATAGCCGACCTTATCTCTACCCGCTACGGAAAAAACTTTTCTATTGCCGTAGTAGTTACGATTCTTTGTGTGGTGGGTATCATCCCCTATATCGCACTTCAAATCAAAGCCATTTCTACTAGTATCCATGTACTAACCGGCAACACGAGCAGTGTTCCCTCCCTAACCGAATTTTGGAAAGATGATACTTTTTATATTACAATAGCTTTATCCTTTTTTATCATCCTATTTGGTACGCGATCGGTTGATGCCACTGAAAAACACGAAGGATTGGTAGCCGCCATCGCATTTGAATCCATCATTAAATTATTGGCATTTATTGCTGCCGGCATATTTGTGGTGTATGGTATTTTTAATGGTTTTGGCGACATTTTTGGTAAGGCCATACAAGATCCCAAGCTGCAGCAATTATTCAGTTTTAACGAACCCACTTCCTTTGTAAGTTGGTTTGGCCTAATTGCCATATCGGCCTTGGCCGTATTGTTCTTACCGCGTCAATTTCAGGTGAGCGTGGTAGAAAACATGCGTGAATCGCACTTAAAAAAAGCAAGTTGGCTATTTCCTTTATACTTGCTACTCATCAATATTTTTGTATTGCCCATTGCTCTTGCGGGAAAAATTATTTTTACCCAACATGCAGTAGACGCCGATACATTTGTGTTGGCACTTCCTTTGCACTTTAACCAAAATTGGCTTGGACTCATTGTATTTATCGGCGGATTTTCAGCGGCATCCAGTATGATTATTGTTGAAACCATCGCGCTCAGTACCATGATGAGTAACAATATTGCCCTGCCCACCTTATTATCCTTTAAAAACTTTAGAGCTGCCGCAGATAATACATTGCGTTCATCGGTTATTAATATTCGGCGCATTTCCATTATTCTTATTTTGGTGCTTGCCTATTTATATGATAAAATGATTGCCAATCATTTTTCATTAGTATCAATTGGCCTAATCTCTTTTGTGGCGGTAGCACAATTTGCCCCTGCAGTAATTGGAGGAATTTATTGGAAAGGCGCTTCCAAATCAGGTGCATTAGCCGGCATCTCGGCCGGGTTTCTTATTTGGTTTTATACCTTGATTTTGCCCTCCTTAGTGAGCGCCGGATTTATTTCGGATGCAATAATTAAATATGGCCCTTTTCATCTTGCATGGCTTAAACCTCAAGCCTTACTTGGTATGGATGGTTTAGATTCAATTACCCATGCTGCATTTTGGAGCCTTTTATTAAATGTAATTGCCTTTGTGGTTATATCCTTCAAATCAAAAAGAAATGCGCAGGAAACTTATCAGGCAGAAATATTTGTCGACATCTTTAAACATTCCAACCAGGGCGAACGCAATATGGTTTGGAAGGGCACGGCTTATTTACCCGACTTAAATACTTTATTGGAAAATTTTTTGGGAAAAGAACGTGCGGCAAAATTATTGGCCAACTATGCCCAACGACATAAAATTCCATTAGATACCAAAAGGGCCGATCCTCGTTTAGTAACCTTTTCTGAAAATATTTTAGCGGGTATTATTGGTTCGGCATCGGCGCGCATCATGGTTAGTAGCGTAACCAAAGAAGAGGAATTAAAGATTGATGAAGTGTTGAATATCTTACGCGAATCTCAGCAAATGATTGAGCTGAATAAAGAGCTGCGTAAAAAATCAATGGAACTCCAAAAAGCAACCCAGCAGCTAACTCGAGCCAATGAACAATTGCGTAATATCGATCAACTTAAAGATGAATTTTTATATACCGTAACGCATGAACTACGTACACCGCTTACTTCCATCAGAGCAATGGCAGAAATTTTACACGATAATGATGATTTGGAAGAAGAACAACGTCAAATGTTTTTAACCGGTATTACACGTGAAACCGAAAGGCTAAGCCGATTAATTACGCAGGTATTAAATTTAGAACGTTACGAAAGCGGTCGTCAAAAACTAAACCTAAGTGCGGTGGATTTAAATAGCATCATTGTGGAGGCCATTGATACCATTCGCCCTTTAACCAAAGAAAAAAAGGCAGCAATTGAAATTCGTATTCCCGATTCTATGTATATAATTCAATGCGATGCTGATTTAATCCGGCAGGTATTAAACAACCTGTTGGGCAATGCTACCAAATTTGTGGAAGAAAATGGCCTTATCAAAGTATCGCTTTTTACCAATCATGATGAGGTGCAGGTTTGGGTAGAAGATAATGGAAAAGGAATTGCCGGCGAATTGCATGAGCTTATTTTTGATAAATTTTTCCAAGCCAGAAACCAAACCCTTAAAAAACCGGAAGGCAGCGGTTTAGGATTAGCCATTTGTAAAAAAATCATCAACATGCATGGGGGTAATATTTGGGTTGAAAGTGAGGAAAACAAAGGCGCAAGATTTATCTTTACACTTCCAATCAATAATGCCTGATTATGCCCGAAGCAAAAAAAATATTGGTAGTAGACGACGATCCTTATATACTGATGTCATTAGAGTTTCTAATGCAAAAAAACGGATTTGATGTAGTAGTAGCCAGAAACGGAAAAGAAGCCTTAGAACTCCTTAACAAACAAGTTCCACATCTTGTATTATTGGATATCATGATGCCGGATGTAGATGGTTATGAAATATGTCGTTATATAAAAAATACACCAACCCTACTAGACACCATTGTGGTTTTTTTAAGCGCTAAAACAAAAGAAGCAGATATTCAAAAAGGCTATGATGCAGGCGCAGCCTTATACGTAAAAAAACCTTTCAGCACTAGAGATTTAATGAAGCAAATAAAAGAATTGCTTTCAGACGGCATTCCACAATAACAGGTAAGCATTACTGTTAGTACAAAAACAACCACAATAAAAAGGGAATTACAACTTTGTTTTTGCCGGTTTATTATATGTTGTTTTATTAACCGGCATGTTGGCGCCGTTTAATAATAACTGAATACACTCATTGTGAATGGCAAATTTATTGGCTATAAAAAGTTGCATCTTTTCCGGCGGCAGCCGAAGATCAAATGTGCCATTAGAGGCCATCGCCGCATCAAAACCAGGATTATAGTGATTAAATTCGGCAATATTCATCGTTAGGTTTTTGGCAATCACCACAGCTGAGTATTTACCGGAAATAGTTAACATTTCTACTTCCGCCAATTCTTTTTCGCTCAATTTCGACGCAGTTCCTGCTGATCGATTTGCTGCGGAATATTGTGTAATATTATCGGCACCCGATACGGTACTAGTTGCAGTGCCGGTTGTTATTCCCCCGGTTCCTTCCATAATATAATGCGTAGCAATAAATCGTTTTACATAAGTACGCGACTCTTCCGGAAGCTGATACTGTAAATCCCAAAAATTTCTACTGCCGCTTTTTTTAATTGCACTATTAACGCGACCGGGACCGCCGTTATAAGCTGCCATCACCAATAACCAATCGTGCAATTGCGTGTATAATTGTAATAAGTAACGAGCCGCCGCATGCGTGCTTTTTAGATAATCTCTTCGCTCATCAATATAGGCATTTACCGTAAGCCCCATTTCTCTTGCGGTGTAAGGCATAAACTGCCATGGGCCACCCGCTCCTTTATTACTTGTAGCGGCAGTACTTAACCCCGATTCAATTACTGCGATATATTTTAATTCACGCGGCAAGCCATATTGTATCAACACATTTTCAATTAAATTAAAATAAGGCTGGCCCCAAGTTTTCATCCCTTCCAAATATTTACCATGCCCGCGCATATAGTCCACAATAAATAATTCGGCCTGTGGGTTGATTTGTGCTGCATAAGGAAGCGCAGCATTATAGGAAGAATTGGAAAATAAATTCTTAAAGCCGTAGCGCGTAACCTGACTAAAGTATTGTACTTTTTCTTTTTTGGGTAAGCTGCGCGATTTAATAACAGCCGTAATAGCTTCATCGGCCCTAGCTGTAATAACTTCTTCTGCGGTATCGGCTTGAATTTGTGTATGAACCTGCGTTTGCGCATAAATAGTACCTCCCCTAGATGCTACTAATAGCAACCAAACAAAGAGGATAGCTATGCGTTTTTTCATCACGATACTGCAGCTTTTTGTTGTGTTTTTAATAGATAATCCGACAATTGCAATAAGGTTAATTCATCTTTTCGGTTGGCCAAAATTTGAAGCCCAAAAGGCATCCCATTACTATGTTTAAATAACGGAATTGAAATTCCCGGCACACCCGTAAGATTGGCAAAAACAGTATAAATGTCGGCCAAATACATGGCTATAGGATCGTCGGTTTTTTCCCCAATCGGAAAAGCCGTTGTTGGAGCAGTTGGCAATATAATGGCGTCATACTGTTCAAAAATAGCCTTAGTTTGTTGCACCAACATTTGTCGCACCTGTTGCGCTTTTCCAAAGTAGGCATCATAATAGCCGGCACTTAAAACAAAAGTACCGAGCATAATTCTTCTTTGCACTTCTGTACCAAAGCCTTCGGTTCTGTTTTTACAATAAAAATCATTTAAATCTGCAATGGATGCTTGGGTACGGTGCCCATAACGCACACCATCATATCTACTCAAATTGGTGCTGGCTTCTGCCGTTGTAAGTACATAATAGGTGGGCACTATATATTCTAGCAACTGAAAAGGAACGGCACTTACTTCATGACCATTTTCTTTTAAACTTGCGAGGCAATCTTGTATGCCTTTTGCGATTTCTGCATCTAAAGAAGGATGTTGAATTGCTTCTTCGAAATAGGCAATCTTATATTTTTTATTGGGCTCGGCAGCCAGTAATTGGCTACTTGAAGCCTGAGAGTTTATTAATGGAGCCGGCGCTTCCGCGATAGCGGTACTATCATAGGCATCTGGGCCGCCCATTACTTGCAATACCAATGCGATATCGTCAATTTGCCTTCCAAAAATCCCTATTTGATCAAATGAAGATGCATAGGCAATCAGGCCGTAGCGAGAAATATAGCCATAAGAAGGTTTTAGGCCGATGATGCCGCAAAAATCAGCAGGCTGACGAACAGATCCACCGGTATCGCTTCCTAAGCTGAGCATACAGCAGCCGGATTGAACGGCAACTGCGCTACCTCCCGAGGAGCCACCCGGCACACGTGATTCATCTATTGCATTGAGTACCTTTCCATATACCGAATTTTCGTTGGTACTGCCCATGGCAAATTCATCGCAGTTACAACTTCCAATGATAATAGCTTCTTCATCCAATAACCTTTGTACGGCTGTGGCGTGATAAATACTTTCAAAGTTTTCGAGAATGGCCGAGGCTGCGGTTACCTTCTTTCCCTTATAACAGATTACATCTTTAATTGCAATTACCACACCATGCAAACGTCCCAAATCTTGCCGGCTATTTCGCTGCCGATCTAACTCTTCTGCACGTTGAAGCGCTTCTTCTCGGTAAACTTCCGTAAAAGCATTCAATTGCCGATTAGCCTCAATTTGTTTTAAAAAGTATTCAACGGCAGCAACGCAAGTAGTTTGCCCGGCTATTAAATGCTGATGATAGGTTTGTATGGAACTGTACAACGTAGTAAATTGAAAATAGATAATATAAAATTGGCTGAAACAGCCAACAAATCAATGCAAGCCGCTTCAGCCTATTAACAATTATTTAGAATAGAATTATTTGGGTAATTCTTGCGCTTGTTTTTGTTGCAATTGTTGACGTAATTGGCGAATTTCTTCATCTTTATCTTTTTCCTTCATACCGGTTTCAATTTCACTTTTTACGTTATCCCTTGCATCTTTAAACTCACGCATGCCTTTACCAATACCACGCATTAATTCAGGAATTTTCTTTCCACCAAATAATAGGATTACCACTAAAACGATGATGATCCATTCAGAACCACCGGGCATGCTAAAAAGAAATACAGACAGTAAAGATGCTAAAGCCATAATTTGAAGTTTAAGCAACAAAGATAATTCAATAATTAACTTTATGCATTTTTTCTAGGCATAAATCGCAGCCCAATTTGTAAAGAAAGCTTAAATTTTACTTGATGTATCGGCCACATTTGGCTTTTCCATTAGCAGCTTCAAACATAGTAATGCCGCGTGAGCAGGAAGAAATAAACATCCAAAGGGCAATCGTAATAAAAAGGGGGGCAAGTTTCTTGTTCATAGTTAAGTTGTTTTATTGAGGAATGAGGGGTGCCCGATACGGATTAAGGGCAATAAAGAAGTTACAAGAATTGTTCCAAAACCAACCTAAACAACAGCCAAAGAATCTTTTTACTTGATTATCAATGCAAAAAATCAACTATTTTGTTGAGGTACAAAAATAAGAAAGAGGCTGCTTCGGTTTGAAACAGCCTCTTTCTACAAATATGTATTGTAAAATTACTTTTTAGCTTTAAGCGCAACAGGCATCCTTTTTTCTTGGATACGAGCACTTTTACCGCTTCTTTCACGTAGGTAGAACAATCTAGCACGACGAACCTTACCTACTTTGTGTAATACAATGCTTTCGATGTTTGGAGAGTAAATTGGGAACAAACGCTCAACACCTACTCCATCGCTCACTTTACGTACAGTAAATGTGGCGGTAGCACCGGTACCTTGACGTTTAATCACATCGCCTTTAAAGCTTTGGATACGTTCTTTATTTCCTTCTACAATTTTATAGTTAACAGTGATGTTATCACCTGCTTTAAACGCCGGAACAGTTGGTTTGCTGGTCAGTTGCTCGTGAACGAAGTTTACTGCATTCATAATTCTTA
>JBJOQA010000162.1:0-6134 GCA_046050225.1 Bacteroidota bacterium
TACCGCGACCGCTTTGACCTGATAATTTGGCTTGCGTTTCCTTGATTTTATCTTGAATTTCTTTTGCGTCGATTTCACGATCTTGACGAGGGGCCGGTGGACGGTTATTAAATCTACCGCCGCCTTGATTTTGTCCGCCGCCTTGGTTAGGACCACCACCCGGACGGTTTTGTCCACCCGGACGATTTTGATTTGGATTAAATCCGCCACCCGGACGGTTATTGCCGCCATGATGACCTCCACCTTGATGACCACCGCCTTGTTGTTGGTTGCCGGTGCCGGGGTTACCGGTTGGAGTACCGCCTTTTTTCTCCATTGGGATGCGCTTGCGTTTCCGCTTATCTTCCGCATCACGTTTTGGACGAGTATCGTTATCTACCGGCAATTGAATTTTGCCTAAAATTTTGGGTCCTTCTAACCGATCGGCACGAATATTTTCAATTTGTACCGGCGCATCAACAGGTTTAGGTGCTTCTGCTACCGGTGCCGGTGGGGCAACGGGTTCAACAGGTTTTACAACCGGAGCAATCGGTTCGGCTTTTGGTGTTTCTTTTACCTCCGGCTTTTTGGTTGCTTTTTTAGGACGAGTAGAAGAGTCGATGGCGTCTAAATCAATTTTGGTAACTATTTTAGGTAGTTCCAATTCGGGCGCTTCTATTTTAATTTTTTCAATTACAGGCTCTTCTTTTTCAACCTTAGGTGCTTCAACTACCGGCGGCTCTGGCACTACCGGCGTTTCTACAACCGGTGCTGGCGGAGGGGCCGGTGCTTCTACAACGATTGGTTCGGGAACCGGCTCTGGAGCTGGTTCTTCTTTTGGTTTTTCAACCACAACCGCTGCTTCTTTTTTGCGGAACGAAAGATCTTCTTCGTCTTTTTTCTTCTTTATTTCGGCAGGAGGATTTGATTTGGTTAATTCAATCTTCTCTGCTTTTTGCTTTGCTACTTTATCCTGCTGAAACTCTTGCTGCAACACACGGTACATATCTTCCGTGAGTTTTGCAGTGGGTTTTAGGTCGTCGTTGTTGAATCCTTTTGATTCAAGAAATTCAATAAGGGTGTCTTTACCGATATTGAACTCCTTGGCGGCGGCCATCAACCGGGGAGTATTGCTTGCTAAATCTGACATTCTTTGTTTTTAATTCTTGTATTTATTTCTTCAAGAGCAATTTCTGCTATGATTTGCTGCATAAGCAGCGTTGAATTCTACTAATCTCTTTCGAACTCTTCGTTTAAAATACGAAGCACATCTGCTACGGTTTCTTTCTCTAAATCGGTTCTTCTTTCAAGTTCGGCGGCGCTAAGGTTGAGCACAGAACGAGCGGTATCACATCCGATGCGTTTTAACTCATCAATTACCCAACTTTCAATTTCGTCGCTAAATTCTTCCAAATCGATATCAAATTCTTCCTCATCTCCTTCACTTTCTCTGTAAACATCAATTTCGTAGCCGGTAAGTTCGCTGGCCAATTTGATATTAACGCCTCTGCGACCGATGGCTAAAGAAACTTGATCAGGTTTTAAGTAAACCGTTGCGTGTTTCTTTTCTTCATTTAAGTCGATGCTGGTAATTTTTGCCGGCGTTAATGAACGTTGAATTAACAATTGAACATTGGTGGTAAAATTGATTACATCAATATTTTCATTTTTCAATTCACGAACGATACCATGAATACGGCTACCTTTC
This sequence comes from Bacteroidota bacterium, assembly GCA_046050225.1. GTDB lineage: Bacteria > Bacteroidota > Bacteroidia > Chitinophagales > Chitinophagaceae > Ferruginibacter. The sequence goes on from JBJOQA010000162.1 coordinate 1,688, forward strand.
ATCCCTACGCAAGCACCTACCGGATCGATACGATCATCAAAACTTTCTACCGCAATTTTTGCTCTTTCACCCGGATCGCGTACAATACGTTTAACCACGATTAAGCCATCAAAAATTTCAGGAACTTCAATTTCTAATAATTTTTCAAGGAAAACAGGGCTAGTACGCGATACAATGATTACGGCTTGGTTATTTTTTAATTCTACTTTTTTAACCACACCACGAACGTTTTCGCCCTTTTTGAAATAATCAGAAGGAATTTGTTCAGATTTTGGTAAAATCATTTCATTACCTTCTTCATCTAACAATAACACTTCTTTTTTCCAAACTTGGTAAACTTCACCCGAAACGATATCACCAACACGATCTTCATATTTCTTGATTAACAAGTTCTTTTTCAAGTCGTTGATACGGCTGGCAAGGGTTTGTTTACCGGCAAGAATAGCGCGACGGCCAAATTCTTTTTGGATATCTACCTCTTCGTATAATTCTTCGCCAACGGTATAATCGGGTTCAATTTTAATCGCGTCGCTATATTCGATTTCGGTGAGGGTATTATAAATATCACCATCATCTACAATCGTGCGGCGGCGAAAAATTTCAAGGTCACCTTTTTGATCGTTTACGATAACGTCGAACTGTTCGTCGCTGCCATACTTTTTACGGATGAGTGTTTTAAACACATCTTCCATTACTTTCATCAACGTAGGACGATCGATGTTTTCTGCGTCTTTAAACTCCTGGAAGGAATCAATTAAGTTAATACGTGCCATATCGCATGCCGGCCAGTCTGTTTGGGTCCCCGCCGGCAGGGGTATTTGGTGATTAAATTAAAATGCCACTAACACTTTCGTTTGTTTGATGGCATCAAAGGTGATTTCTTTATTGATGACAACTGCTTTTTTATTTTTTCCTTCTGTAAAGGTAATTTGAATGCCGTTGTCATCCGTTGCAATCAATTTTCCTTCGTATTTAGTACCATCGAGCAGTAATACTTCGATATTACGACCGATGTTTTTAATATATTGACGATGTAATTTGAGGGGTTCGTCGATGCCGGAACTTGAAACTTCTAAAGAGAAGTTACCATCCGGGAACCAGGCGAGTTCTTCAATTTGTTTATATAATGCTCTATTGATTTTAACACAGGCATCAATGTCGATGCCGGTATCGCCGTCAAGAAATACTTTTATATTGTTCGTTGGTTTTATTTTTACTTGCACCAAAAACAAGCTAGGCTGGTCAGCTAAAATGGCGTTGATCAGCTCAGTAGTGGCAGTAATAATGGTATCTGGGGTCATATTAATGAAAGAAGGGAACGCTTCCGTTCCCTTCTGTTGATTCTTTTTTCCAATGCAAATGTAATAAACTATCACAATACCACCAAATACCACTTGAACTTATTTTTTAATTGATGTTTACCGTTTATTGAAATTAACAGGTATTAAATTAACGGGTTCTTTAACTTTGCCCTATGAACATTTTCAGGTTAGCGATAGAATTATTTGCTTTGTACCTTTTGTACAAGCTAATTTTTGATTTTATTATTCCTGTGGCACGTACTACCAAGCAGGTAAAAAGTCAATTTAATGAGATGAATGCGCGTATGCAGCAAATGAACGAACAACAACAGGCTCGTTCTACTGCACAACAACAAACAACGACCTCATCTAAAGTCAACCCAAGCAAAGGTTCGGATGATTATATTGAATTTGAAGAAGTGAAATAAGTGCGCACTTATTTTTGATAGTTCAATAACTCAATGGTTTCTCCCGGCAATAAAAGATGGGTTTTTATTCCAACCGCGGCAGCGGGTGGTATATTTACAGGCGAGTCATCGATAAACAAGGTTTCTTCTGCTTTAATTCCTGCGTTGTCTAAAACAAAGCGATAGGTACTTTCGTAAGGTTTTCTTTGCCCGATTCGATGCGAATAGTAGGCTTTTACAAAAAGGCTATCCAACGATGGTTGTCCGGTTTGGGATAGTAGTAAACCATCAAATTCTTCATAATGTATATGGTTGGTATTACTTAATAAGTAAACATTATAGTTCGCTTTCATTTCAAGTAAATGCGCAATACTCTTTGGTCTAAAATCCAATAAAATAGCATTCCATGCGGCTTTAATTTGCGCATCGGTTGTACCGGGGTTGCAATGGGATTTCATTTCACTATAAAAAGTAGCATCATCCAACATCCCCATTTCTAATTGTTCAAATAGATGATTTGCAGCCGCCTGAGAGTAAAATTGATCAAAATCGGTTGCACCTAATTGTTTAAAAGCATTGGCGGTTCTGTGGTAATCTATATCCAATAAAACACCGCCTAAATCAAAGATGATATTTTTAGTTGTAGCCATAAAAAGTTGATGCGATAAAGCGCAAGGTCAAAAATAATTGTTTCAACTTGAAACGCCTTACAAATTAGCAAACTATCAACGGCTAAAGTATTGGGTACAAAAAAACACATCTTTTGGGATGTGCTTTTTTAATAAGTTGTTGGTGTTATTTGATAACACATTTATCCATACTTACTTCTTCCATTAAGTCATTGTAAGTAGTTAAACGTCCTTGAACTTTTGCAATACCACCCACTTTAAGGGTTGGGAGTTTACTTAATTCAGTAGAGTCGAGGTTACAAGAAACGCTTCCTAAGCTAAGGTGAGTACCATCAACGGCGGTAATAGAACCTTCTACTAAAATAGCTTTATCTATATACTTTGTTAAAGCGGCAGTATCTGTTTTAAATGCATTAGTAAGCGAATCAGCTTTAAAAGTAAAAGCGGCTTGTTCAGTAGCTACATCGCGGTGTTTCATGGAAGAGGTCATTTTCATACCTAAATCCATAAACATGCCTACCACGCCACCGGAGTAGGTAAATTGAATGATAACCATGGCTACGGCAACGATTCCGGCGATGATTAACAATGGTTTTTTAAACTTTTTCATGATTTTTCTTTTTACAAAACTAAATAGGTGTTTAAACATTGGAACTAACGTTGATTTGTCGGACTTGTGACAAAAGTCACATTTAGGTCTCCTTTAAGTCATAAATCTGTCATATTTCTCCAATTACTTTTGAGTTATGAAGTTGAAACATTAAAGCTTCTAACCACTCACTCAAAAAATGATTTTATGAGACATTTCAAACCCCTTCAAATGGTCCTGGTGTGTTGTTCACTACTAATGATTGCATTAGTTGTGTCAAATTGTACCAAAACCGGATTAAATGCGTCTAGATTGTCTAGAGCCTTGGTAAATACGCCAGACTCTACCATCTTTTCTCCATTTTACGATGCTACCACAATAGCAAAAGCGGATGTTACCCCTGATGTGAACGATGTAATTCAAACTAAAGGTGTATTAACGATTATTAAAAATAACTGCGTTTCTGCTTCTTGTCATGGCGTAGGCGGAGTAGAACCCAACCTTACAACCTATGCAGGTGTAAAAAGTATGGTGGTTGCCGGTAGTCCTGAACAAAGCGAATTATTCAAACTTGTTACAACAAGCGATATGAATAAAGCAATGCCTCCGGTAAACTATGGTGTTGATTTAACAGTAACTGAAAAGACAATTATTTATAATTGGATTAAAAATGGTGCGAAAGAAAAACCTGCTATTGAAGATTTTCGTCCAACAGCTATTTCATTAATCACCAATGGTTGCGGATCAGCAAACTGTCATAACGAAGCTACTGCAACCGGTGCATGGGCTAGAAAAGGTTTATTAACTATCAGTTCTTCAGATACCACTTCTTTCAATTATATCAATCCTGCTACTGGTTTAACTACCGTTTATGCACAATTGAAAGAACCGGTTTTATCTCAAGTTTGGGGTGCTTATAAAGACAGTGTTCGTCGCTTTTATAGTGATACGTTGGCTAATGCAAGTTTTAGACCTTATAAAACCTTTGCATTACCTGTTTCTGCCTCCAGCACACGCGGTCCGTTAAATACTTATGATGATATTTTATTGGACATCAACTATCCAAAAAGTGCAAGAAGTAATACATCTGTACAATATATCAATCCGGTTACGTTGCAAAAATATTATGCAAAGGGAGATTTCCTAAATGTAGCTAGTTCAATGATTTCACGTGTTGATTCTACCATTTTAATTGCCAATCCTCGTACCGGTATTTATAACGCAACTCACCAAGGTGATATGGCATATGGTGACGGAGGTTTAACTCCAGCAGAAATTGCCATTATTAAAGCATGGTATTTTGCTGATCCTAATATTCCAGACGTTTGGAAATATGGTCCTAATGGCACCGGTATATTCAAATACAGAAAAACCGGTAATATCATTCAACGCTAAAATCAACCATCACTAAAAATTTATTGTCATGAAAAGGATATTAACAATCATCACTATACTTAGCGTGCTGGCAGTTTTGGCCTCCTGTTATAAAAACAGATACGACCTTACAGATACCACGCTTAG
>JBJOQA010000163.1:0-3479 GCA_046050225.1 Bacteroidota bacterium
CCGGCTATATTGTAGAGGTAAATATTTACATCATCAAATGCAACACTAAATTCATAACCAGGGGTTCCTCTAAAGCCCGCAACCACATCACCGGAGCCATAAACTAATAAAGCAGTTAAAGAAATAATATTGAATCTGGCCAATCCATGCGGGATTGTTGTAACACCTCCTTCGGTAGCTGCACTAACGGCATTACCGATTTCCTTTATTTTTATTAGTGGTGCATTTTCCTGCGCTGTTCCTAACCTTGTATAGCCATTATGGTGGGTATTGCCGCTTTTGTAAACAACTAATGCGTTAGACCGATGAACACCTTGCAAATCATCGCCATTACCCACAATAAACAGCGGGTTGTCAAAGCTGTAGCCATCGTATCCCTTACTTACCAACGTATCATTCATAGTGCCTACCACAAAACTATGATTACCATTTGCAATAGTTAGATTTCCTGCTGCTGTAGCATTTAAACCATTACTTTGGGTTCCGTAGTTAAGTGCGATTGATAAATTACCGTTTGCCGCAGTAGACCCCCCAAATGCCACAGAACTAAACCCTCTCGCAATATTACCAATACCGCTCACGAATGAATTTGACGCTGCTTGATCTGCAATATTGAGCTCGCCTACAACAAACGAATGCGTTCCGCCGGCATAATTTCTAAATCCCAATGCTACACTATTAACACCGTTAGCCACATTATTATCGCCCATCGCTACTGCACCGGCTGAATTTGCCATATTGTTATTACCAAAAGCAACACTCCCAAAACCAATTGCCTTGCAGTCAAATCCCCCGGCTATAGAATAAAAACCAATACTATCTTGATGCCAATTACTACCATCCACATAACCCACTCTAAAGGCTGCCTTATCCACATACCACATCATTCTTCTGCCGGCCCCATCAATTGGGGTTGGAAGAAATGAAGGTGTAGCGGGCCCCACTGCCGAAAAAAGCACATTGCTATCTGCAACATGTAATCTTGCTAACGGCGAACTAGTACCAATGCCAATTCTGCCAGACTGCGCAAACAAAATGGTACTTGCAAATACATGAATTAATAAAAAGCTACAAACAAATTTCATCTTATCGATTTTGTTACTAAAGATTAGCCTGTTTATTAAAAGCAATATCGATAATTGAGTATTTGGTAACCTTTTTTAGTATTGGTAGTTTTTTAATTGGCGTAAGCGCATTGAACCGGTATTTTTAAAATGCAAAAGCCGCCTATTGCTAGACGGCTTTCACTTTTATGAAACCAACTTTAATATTAATGTTTCACGATTTTTTTAATTGCATAACTTCTGTTCAAGTTAAATCCGATACTAAAATTGCCCGGTGTAATTTTATTTGTGTTTACAGATAATTGCGGAATATTACTTGCTTGTGAACTACTGCTAACAAAGAATTGGAAAATGTGACCACCGGTATCCCAATCGTAGCCCAATGAAAGTAAATCTGGTACATAATTTACAACAGCACCCGCTTTATCAATTACCCCTTTGTACATATTTAATTGACGAGAATATTCAAACGTAATGGCTTTTTTAGCAGATAATTTATAACGACCGCCAATACCCAAAGAATAAACGGTATTATTATTTGAATAACCATAACCAACGATGTTATAGTGAACTGCTGATGGCATTATTTGTAAAGAGAAATTTTCATTAAATTTACGAGACACCAATAATTGATGTAAGTAAACAAACTTATTCCAACCTAAACCGTTGGGAGCCGGATTATCTTTAGATGCATTGACATGTGCGGTAGACAACCAAGCAACAGAAACCGGAAAGTTTCTCAACCCTGTTTGCTGACGCATTAATTTTAGTTTCAATGTACCTTCCAAACTTTGGTTACCGGTAAAAGCTATACCCAAATTCAAATATCTTTTTACTGAGTAGTCAAAAGACATATAGGTATTTGCAAACCCTGCATTCAATCCAAATAAGCGACTGAAATTATCAACCCCTTTATCTTTAATCCAAACCGGACCAAAGTGGTGAATAATCATGAACTGCAGATTACCTACACCGGTCATCTCTGTACTGTTCATATTAATGATACGGGTTGATTTGAAAGATGCAGTTGCAATATTTTCTTTCACTTTTGCAGCATCCTCTTTTTCAAGATCGCCCAGCAAATCGTCTTGAGCAAAGGTCATAGTACCAAAGCACAAGCTCATTCCTATTATTAGAAATATCTTTTTCATATTATTATGCTGTTGATGTTAGTTAATTAAGTTTGAAGGTAATAGTAGCTGCCATTGGTGTTTCAGCGGCTAGTTTTGGTTTAACCACTCCCGGAATTTCAATATTGAAATCTTCAGCTTTGATTTTGAAATTACAAGTAAACGTTACTGTTTTGCCTTTAACAGACATTTTTAATGGCGCTTTAAAAGTTTTGGTTACACCATGTAAGGTTACTGAACCTTCAGAAACCAAATTGTAGTCTCCATCTTTAGTTAACATATCGGCCGTAAATCCAATTAATTTTCCTTTATAACTACCGTTAGGAAATTTGTTGGTATGCAAATAGTTTTCGTTAAAATGTTCTTCCAATAAGGCGTTGTTAAAGTGGAAGGTTTTCATTGGAACTAAAAGCGCAACCTCACCGGTTTCGGCCTTTAATACAGCAGTTGCTTCTTTACTAGATGCTGCATATTCTTTATTATTTTGATCTTTATTTGGATTAAAATAAATCGTACCGTCTTTGGTTTTGTAGGTTTGCGCCATAGCCACAATGCCAACAATCATAGTTAGTACAAGGGTGAAAAGTATCTTTTTCATATTAATTCGTTTTAGTGTTATTAGAGGTTGGTTAAAATTTATCTTATTGTTTGTATCCTTGAGAAATCCATGCTAAGAAAGTAGCTGTAGTAGTTCCGTCTAAACTCAATGCACCTCCCGGGTGACCGCTACTGCCCTGACTAGCCATCATAGTAGAAATGGTAGTTTCGGCGTTTTTCAATGAAGTATAATCCAATGTTATGGCTAAACCTCCATGACAGGTACTTCCTTTACAAGCAGTACGATAAATCGGAACAATATTAGCAGCATAGCCAACATCTCCGGTTACCGGTGGCGCTACATAATTATCTTTTGCACCTTGTGCAACCCAGGCCTTAATAATCGCAGCTTGAGAAGGTGTAAAGAAAATACTTCCTTCACCCGGATGCGCACCGCCATTAGCCATTGAGCTAAGCGCAGCAGATCTAGATAAGATAGCTGAATAGAAAATCGTGTCTAAGTGTGCAAATGCTACTTGACGAGTTGAACCATTTGCATGGCAACCACAGTTACCCGAAACAATGATGGGAACCACATCGTCTCTAAATGATACATTGGTTAAAGAACTAAGCGTGGTATCTGTAAGGTCGTATCTGTTTTTATAACAGGAGGCCAAAACTGCCAGCACGCTAAGTATAGTGATGATTGTTAATATCCTTTTCATGACAATAAATTTTTAGTGATGGT
>JBJOQA010000164.1:0-8765 GCA_046050225.1 Bacteroidota bacterium
ATGCACAAACAAAATCGTATAAGGAGCAAGCAATAATAATTGGAAGTCCTGACAGCGTAAGAGCAGTTGCAAATGCCAATGGCATGAACCGGATTTCTATTTTAATTCCTTGCCATAGAGTCATCGGTTCAGATGGACAATTAACAGGTTATGGCGGCGGACTTTGGCGTAAAAAATATCTATTAGACTTAGAAGCAAAAAATGACAAGTAATATTGCATTGAGTAAAGGCGGGACAAACTTGGATTTTGCCGGTTATTTGGTAGCTAGGTAATTGGCGCAATCGCCCGCTTGTGTAACACCAATCGCATGAAATATAATTGCGGGTTGCGGCGAAACCAAATTTTAAGTCTACCCCAATAAAACAAAACTTCACCCCAAGTTTGTTTGCGGCATCAAATGAAAGCCGACCTTTGTAGTAAATTATAATAATTCAAATGCTTAAAAGGTCGGCACTAGATGGATTGCTAATTCATGTGTTTTTTATTGCACTATTTCTTATCGTGCCAACGATTTCATTTGTAAGGCCACCCGGTGAACCTTTTTTCGCATTAACGAGAGTGTTTGTACAAGATACTACGGCCAATTTTGTTTTATTGTGTTTTTTCTATTTGAACTATTATATACTACTTCCTAAATATTTTTTTACTCGCCAGTATATCATTTATGGTGTTGTTGTTTTTTTATTCTTGGCGGTAGCTTTTTCATTGCCTTTTTATGTTGGTAAACATTTTCCCAATGTTATCATGGCGAATGAAAACCGCGATTTTCCCGGCCCTCCGCCCTTTTCTCGTTTTGAACATCAACCCTTCTCGCTTGCTTCATTTGTTTTTGATGAATTCAGACGTCACCTTGGATTATTTTTTACAGCAATCTTTTTTTCATTCCTTTTAAGAACGCGTCAACATCTGGCTCAATTAAAAGAAGATAAATTAAAAGCCGCGCTTTCTTCTTTAAAATCACAAATCAATCCACATTTTTTATTCAATACCCTTAACAGTATTTATGCGCTTTCGGTAAAAAAAGATAGCAGGGCTTCTGAAGCTATTATAAATCTGTCGGGACTGATGCGATATGTAATTAAAGAAGCTAACGATAATAAAATTTCCTTGCTGAAGGAGATAGATTATTTAAATAATTATATCGAATTGCAAAGGGCAAGATTGGGCAATACGGCGGATATCAATTTTGAAGTTTCCGGTAATGCAAACAGTAAAGAAATTGCTCCGCTGATATTGATTACTTATATTGAAAATGCGTTTAAGTATGGCGTTAATCCCGATGTTGATGATTGCAGGGTAGAGGTAAACATTCAAATTACAAATAACGGACTTGCCATGTATGTGTTTAACCATAAAGTGCCGCTTGCCGATAAAATTGAATCTACCGGTATTGGTATTGTCAATACTGCAGAGCGACTTAAGTTGCTTTATCCAAATAAGCATAAAATTGAGATAAAAGAAAATAGCGAAACCTATTCTGTAACGCTTACAATTGAGTTGATATGATAAAAGCCATTGCAGTAGATGACGAGCCGTTGTCATTAGAACTGATTGAAACATATTGCAGCAACTTTGATTTTCTACAATATGAAAAGGGGTTTACCAAAACAGGTGTTGCGCTTCAGTATCTTGAAAAAAATCCTGTTGATTTATTATTTCTCGACATTAATATGCCGGCAATGTCGGGCATGGAATTTTACAAATCACTACAGCATCAACCACTACTCATTTTTACAACCTCTTACAGCGAATATGCGCTTGAAAGCTATGATTTAGATGCCATTGATTATTTATTGAAGCCATTTACATTGTCAAGATTTGGCAAGGCCGTTCAAAAAGCGAACGAAACCTATAATTTAATTCACAAGGCAACAGTAACAGAGAAAACGAAATTCTTAATGCTGAAAGCAGATTATGGAGTGATAAAAATTGTACTAGCTGATATCCTTTTTATTGAAGGCCTTGATAATTATATAAAAATTCATTTACACAATCAACAACCTGTTGTGGTGAGAATGACAATGAAATCACTGCAAGAAAAACTACCCGAAACGGATTTCATCCGTGTGCATCGATCTTATATTATTCCTTTTAGCAGAATCGATGCCGTTCGTAACAAAATCATTTCCATCGCCGGCGAAGAAATTCCTATTGGCAAAAGTTTTGAAAATGATTTTTTTTCCTCCTTTAAAGGGGAGTAATCCCGTGATTAGCGGCTGTCAACAATAACGCCGATCATTCGCCACATAAATCCTGCTGTTTACCACAATTAGCCTTTTTGCACACCACATTAGCAAGACTTTTGTAATCATATCCTCAATGCTTCTGTATTACAGGAAGTAGAACAATGGCGCCCGTTTTTAAAATCTAGTACACCATTATTAATTCGGTTGAACCGAGATTACAAACCCATAAATAAAAGGTATGCAATTAACATCCAACATTAGCATTAGTCGTAGTGTATCAACCAAATTCCTACTGCAGGCCAATCTGCAAAATCTACTTTTGTTACTTTCTGCAATCTGCATTTGTTGCATGTTTTACTTAAGTACACCGCAACTGCCAAGCATCGATTCGGTTGATGCTGCAGTTGCTTCACCTTTACCAGAAAGCAGTTCCCCGGTTACAAATAATGGGGTTGCCGGTACCGCATCACCAACTTCTGTTTCGGCAATTGTAACAGATGCACTTGCTTTTAAAGCCATGCTCACCACAGCACAACAAGCAACCCTGCAACTAACTTACACTACTACACTTGCAAGAAAATGGAGTAATCTCCCATGCGGTACAGGTTGCAGAAACGGCTTACAACTAGGCACCAATCTTACTGCTGCGCAATACACGGCAGCCATGCAAATTATTAAGGATGTTTTAAGCGCTAGTGCAAATGAAGGTTATGATGAATTTCATCAAATGAATTTAGCAGAAGCCTACCTGCATGCCAATGGTGGTGCAAATGGGTATGATAGCACATTACGCTGGATTGCTTTTCTTAACACACCATCTGCAACAGGTGCTTGGATGTTGCAATTTGGCGGGCATCACTATGCAGCCAACATCGCCTTTAACAATGGGCATGTAATTGGAGCTACACCATTCTTTATGGGACTTGAACCTAAAACCTTTACCTATAATTCAGTAGCGTATGACCCATTGGGTGGAGAAAAAACAGCATTCGCCAATGCACTGGCATCGCTTTCTTCCACACAGCTTACAACTGCGCGTCTTTCTTCTTCTTTTTCAGATTGTGTAATGAGTCCGGGAGAAACCAATGGTGGCGCAGCATCCTTTCCGGCTTATGCAATGGGGCAACCGTTAAGCAGTTTAACAACGGCACAGCAAAACTTGGTACTATCTATCATACAATTATATGTTGGCGATATGGATGCCGACACTTATAACGCGGTAATGGCTAGTTATACAAATGAACTTTCTCAAACCTATATCTCTTTCAGAGGAAGTGGAACAGCAGGTAGCGCATCCACGTTTTTGGTTGCTCAAGGCGACTATGTTCGTATTTCGGGACCGAATGTATGGATTGAATTTTCATGTCAGGGAGGGGTTATTATTTCCGGACAAATTCATTATCATACCATTTGGAGAGATCGTTCGCACGATTATGGTGTTGATTTAACGGGCAGTCCGATTGATGTGTTATCGGTAACACCATTGAATCTAATTTCATTGGATGCTGTAATTGAAAACAAATTACCCGTTTTACATTGGACAACAGAGAATGAAATCAACGTAAGCCACTTTGTGATTGAACAAAGTTCGGATGCGTCTTCCGGCTTTCAAGCTATCGGTACCGTGAATGCAAAAAATCTTGGCATACAAACCCGGTACAGTTTTAATTCAACTGTTGGGTTGAGTACATCAACCACTTTTTATAGATTAAAGATGATGGATAGAGATGGACAAATTACGTATAGCCGTATTGTTACACTTCGCGCTGCAGCACCGGAAAAGCTTACGATTGTAAATACGATGGTTGCAAGTGATTTGCAGATAAGCTATCCTTCCACCTATGCAAATAGTGGCTTTAAAATCGTTAATCTGCAAGGACAAATTTTATTGAAAGGAAGACTGGAGGCTGCCTCAACAGCATCCAGTATCAATATTGGCAATTTGCCAACCGGTAATTATTTTATTGTTGTAGAGAATGGATTGAGCAGGCTTACAGCAAAATTTTTCAAGAGATAATTTCATCGGCGCATAGCCGAAACCGTTGTAAAACATAAAGATAACGGCAGACCATAGCGCAGCCGTTTTACCTCATTCAAAACCCAATCATGAAGAAACAAATTTATATATCGCTTGTGATGTTGTTGATGGCAGTAACAAAAATTGCGGCTCATCCTATGCCACATTCGGTTATGTTGCTCGACATCAAACAAAAAGGCATCAGTGCAACCCTCAGCATGCCGTTGAAAGAGTTTCAAATTGTTTTTCCGAATGAAGATATCGACAGCGGTTATCAAACCCTTATTCAGCGCAAATCGCAATGGTTAGATGCGTATTTACTGAAGCATATTTCTATAAAGGATGCAGCAGGGCATACATGGACTATTTTGATTAATGGAAAATCTGTTTCAGAAAATGAGCAACCACTTTCCGGAAAATATCATGAGCTTACTTTTAATCTTTGGTTGCAGCCGGCGCCCGGTTCATCGCCTCGAAATTTTATTATGAATTATGACGCGATTATGCACCAGTTGGTAACGCATAAATTGTTTATTAAAATAAGTAATGATTGGTATGGAGGGTTGCGTGCAAAAGATAGTACAGATGCTGATTTGGGTGTTTTGATGATGAATCCTGCCGATGGAAAAATTCCTCCGGTAGTTATTAATTTGGATGAAGGCAATACCTGGAAGGGATTTAAAGCAATGGTAGCTTTAGGAATAGATCATATTGCAGAAGGAACCGATCATTTACTCTTTTTAATTGTGCTGGTGTTGCCTGCTACATGGGTGGCTGAAGGTAAACGCTGGACAAAATTTGGCGGTTCAAAATATAGTATAATTCGCTTGTTGAAAATAATAACGGCATTCACCATCGGACATTCGGTTTCTTTATTACTGGGTGCTATGCATTGGCTTGCACTGCCACAACAACCGGTTGAAATAACCATTGCATTTACCATCCTTGTTACGGCCATTCACGCCATCTATCCTTTGTTTTATAGAAAAGAAGTTTTTATTGCCATTGGTTTTGGGCTCATTCACGGACTTGCATTTTCAACGGTTTTATCTGAAATGAATTTAGATGGCAAGCAATTGGCGTGGAGTATTTTGGGATTTAACGCGGGCATTGAATTAATGCAATTGTTTGTTATGCTGTGCGTTGTTCCTTGGCTGATTGTATTGAGCAAAACAGATTATTTCAAGTGGATTAGAATTGGTGGAGCTGCCTGCGCAATTGTAGCCTCACTTGCTTGGATGATGGAACGCATTACCAACCAAAGCAATAGTATTGCTGCAATGGTGCAACAAATTGCGGATCAAGGCAAATGGCTTATTGTATGTTTGGCATTGCTCGCAATTACTAGTATGGTTAAAAAAAGCGCGCTCTCTGCCGATTAATTTATTTACCCCAAAACAAACAAGGTTTACCACATTTAGCCTTTCTGTACCCAAGAGTGGTGGCATATTTGTTTTACACAATGCTGATGTAGCCATATAGCCAATTTAAAAAACCCAATCGGCTATTTTAAAAACGAAAATCAAAAGTTATGAAACAAAAAATCTTGTATGTAATCAGCCTCGCAATGTTTATTACAGTTTGTTTTGTTGCCTGTAAAAAAGATGATACTACTGGCAGTGGTTCTTCTACATCAGGTACAACAACAGTTTCAGGTGTAGCGGCAACCACCTCAAGTTCTTGTACTTCCCTTACAGGAACAGCAAAAATCATTTGTTTGTGTGATGCGTTCAAAGCATCATTATCCTCCTCACAAATTGCAACGTTGGAGTTGGCCTATACCTTCGCCAATATAAAAACATGGAGTAACCTGCCCGCGGGAATGTCGGCCAGAAAGGGTTTGAGGTTAGGTGATCTTACAACAGATCAAGTTGCATTAGCAAAAGCCATTATCAAAGAAATGAGTGGCACATCGGCCAACGAGGGGTATGAGGAAGTGCAACAATTATTTTTGGCTGATGATTATTTATACGCCAATGGTGGTGGCAGTACTTATGGTTCGGGTAATTATTACTTGGCATTTTTTGGCACACCGGCTGCAACAGGCACATTTGAAATTATGATGACGGGACATCATAAAACGGTGGCCAACACCTATAAAGACGGTGCTTTAATTGCAGCCACACCGCATTTTGCGGCTACCGAGCCTGTATCATGGACAACCAGCGGCACTACGTATACACCAATAAGTCAAGAAAGAGATGCATTTGCAGCCATCCTTGCCGGCTTAAACAGTACCCAACTTGCAGCCGCAAAATCTGCTTCCAGTTTTTCTGATTTACTGTTGGGGCCAAATGCAAATTGGTCATTCCCAACCACCAGTACCGGACTACTGTGTAGCGGCTTAACCACAGCGCAAAAAACACTGGTTATAAACGCCATAAAAACTTATGTAAATGATGTTGATGATGCAAATGCGGCCAATATCCTTGCAACCTACACAGCTGAGCTCGACAACACTTATATCTTATACAGCGGAACGGAAGCCATGAGTACAAGAAACGATTATTTCAGAATTGACGGTCCGCATGTATGGATTGAATTCAGTGTGCAAAACGGGGTTATCCTCAGTGGCGTGCACTATCATTCTGTTTGGAGAGACCGTGTGAATGATTACGGCACAACGCATTAAAAGAACACTAATTACCCTCAAGAATAAAATCGGCGCAAGTGAAAGCTTGTGCCTTTTTTGTGTTGAACTTATCGGTTAAAAATAAAGTATATTACGATTTATTAAAGAGGTTAAGTTGTTGATATTTTATAAATATGGTTACGTTATTTGAAAGTTGTTTAAAAAGTATGAGAACCCTTTCATTAATATGTGTTTTCTACTCAACATTCAGCAGCTGTGAGCAAACAGAAATGGTTAATACTGCTACTACCAAATCTCAAGATGCAACTAAGAAAGAAGAAAATAGAATAATTGATTCAACCGTTGTTCTTTTTTCTACTGGAAACGTAAGAGTTTACAGTAACGCACGATTAAGAGACAGTACTATTTATGTAGCGGAAAGGTTTCAACCATTTATAACTTTTGATGATTATAAGGTTCATAAAAAATATAGTGGAAAGAAAAGTCCTATAAATTTTCAAAGTCATCCTCTTGCGCGCGAATTTCGAACCGTTATAACCAACACATATAAGAATAGTGATGTAACTTTTGCCGGACATTATTCTTTTATAACGTGGGGCTGTGGAATGCCATGTCAGGGGTCTGCAATAGTTGACTTAATCAATGGAGCAGTATATGAAGGCTTACACGCTCAAAGTGGTTTTTCTTATAAGTCAGACAGCAGAATGTTGATTGTAAATCCTCCGGATTCATCTGGGTTCTACGATCCAACTTCTTTCCATGGTATTCCAGAAATTTGGATATGGGAGGAGCGTTTAAAGCGGTTTGTTCAAAAGCGGAGCGATTAACTTTGTCCAACAATAGATGTAGCAAAAGCGATTCGGACGCGGGATTTCTAGGTTACCGTAACTAAATTCAACATTACTAGGTGCGGCAAATACGGTATCGGTTGAACACAGCAACAATTGTCTGCGCCTTTGCTTAAGGCCAAAAGTTGGTAGCAATAATATGGAAAGAAACTACTACTTTTAATAGTATCAAATGATAGTATCAAATGAGGCCTCCATATAAACTAACAACCGAAATACTAAAACTAGTAAGTGATGTTTCTATTAAAATAGGAGAAGTAAACGCCTCATTTTTAACGAAACAATCACCGGAATTAAGAAAAAGAAACCGAGTTAAAACCATTCAGGCTTCATTATCAGTAGAAGGCAATACGTTGTCTATAGACCAGATTACTGCAATTATCGAAAATAAAAGAGTACTAGGGCCTGCTAAAGACATTGCCGAGGTTTCAAATGCGATTGAAGTTTATGAAAGGCTCGATAAACTCAACCCATTTCTTGAAAAATCTTTTCTAGCTGCACATCAGTTGTTAATGAAAGGCCTTATCCAAAATGCAGGAAAATACAGAAAATCAAGTGTTGGGATCGTTAAAGGTTCACAAGTTGCGCATATTGCTCCTCCGGCAAGTAATGTTCCATTTTTGATGAAAGAGTTATTTGATTACCTTAAAAAAGATGATGAGTTAATACTAATTAAGAGCTGTGTTTTTCATTATGAGATGGAATTTATACATCCTTTTTCAGATGGTAATGGAAGGATGGGAAGGCTTTGGCAAACGCTCCTGCTAATGCATGCCTATCCATTATTTGAGTTCTTGCCATTCGAAACGCTGATAAGTAAAAATCAGAAACAGTACTACAAAGCGCTTTCGGCAAGTGACAAAAAGGGTGAATCCACCTTCTTTATTGAATTTATGCTTACAATTTTACGAGAGTCTTTAGATGAGCTTCTTAAAGAAAGGGTTGGACCAATTACAAGTTCACAAAGAATTAGAATTTTTACTGAAACTGGCATAAATGAATTTACACGAAAAGACTATATGCAATATTTTAAATCAATTTCGTCTGCAACGGCAAGCCGGGATTTGTTTTTAGCTGTTAAGGAAGGATTGGTTATTAAATTTGGCGATAAAAACAAAAC
>JBJOQA010000165.1:0-3752 GCA_046050225.1 Bacteroidota bacterium
AACAGCATAACCGCCTTCTACATCCGTGGTAAGAATATTGCCACCGCGTAACATCCATTTATAAGTAATCTTTCCTTGGTCGGGTAACGGAATATTGGTAGGTACTGCCACACGCGTTAAAAAATAGATGCTATCTGCCGTAGAAATGTTTAACATCGGCGAATCAATAATCGTTGCTTGTTTACTTGCTGCATAATCGCGAAGCGTTTGAATTAAGTTGTAAATCTTCTCGGCACTCGGCATTCCCTTGCTAGAATCATAAGTGGAGATGAGCGATGAATCACGCACGCGCTCGCGCTGAAGCGCGAATCCATAGGTGCTTTTACTGTTGTTATAATAATTGCCAATAATGCCACATAGCGTTTTAATTTCTTGGTCTAGTGCTTTAAAAGCAAAATAATCCTTGATACGTTGGATAGGTGAAGCACTTATTTTTTTTTCAATTTTCCATTCTACAATGGTGCTATCTAAGCTAGAAGGGAAAAAATTAATAGCAGTTGCAAGGGCCGGTTTTCCGGATTCCTCAATCGTAACAAAAATCGAACTGATGGTTAAATCAACCACTCGATAGCCTTTTTGGTGAAATTGAAAATCGGTTGATTTTTCAGGCCACCATTGCAACCAATTTTTTTGAATAGATAGATGTCGCATCAACGCTCTAGGATTATTAGGAATAGTAAGCTTTTGCCCACCATTAAGTTGACTTGGAATAAGCCCATATACCAATAAAAAAAATACGCCAAGAAGGGACAAAAGGAGGAAGGTTATTTTTTTCATATTGATCTAGCAAAAAGGTTTCTTAAAAGTTCCGCAAATAAAGTGAAATTCTATCATTAATTTGTTGCCAAATATGTTTTTATGAAACGATTGCTAATTTGTTGCCTAAGCATCATTGCTTGTTCGGGGGTTTCTGCCCAAGATCCTTGGAAGTTGAGTGTTAATAAAATCGACCCCAATGCCTATTATGGTGTTACGGTAGCCAATGGAATGGTTGGTATTATCAGTAGCCCCGATGCTTTTAAAGTGAAAGATGTGGTGCTTGCCGGTGCATACGATTTGTATGGTCGCGGCCGTGTGAGTAATTTCTTGCGAAGTTTTAATTTGTTGAATATGTACCTCGAAATCGATGGACGTCGTTTGGGGAATGCCGATGCTACAAATATGCAGCAAACATTAGATATGCAGCTGGCAACCTTTACCACAAAATTTGATTACAAGGATATTGCCACTATTGAATATTCTTATTATGCCTTGCGTCAATTGCCTTATAGTGTTTTGATGGATGTAACGGTAACGGCTAAACGAAATGTGTTAATGGGAGGTGCTAGTGTGATGGAAGCGCCGGATGCATTGAAAGACGTGCAAAATTATTATAATGAAATAGATCGCCCGCATACCACCATTAGTCTGCTTACTTCACAGGCTAAAAGTCCAACGGGTAAATTAACCATGTGTGCATCCAATTCATTCTTATTTTCTGAACCTCACGGCGAGTCGCCCCGAGTTATCCATGAAATGTGGGATAATAACATGCACCTGATGAAGTTTGCGCGTAAGTTAAAAGCCGGCGAAACTTATCGTTTTAGCATCGTAGGTTCTTCTATAACATCGGCCCATCACGACGATCCTTTAAATGAAGCAGAACGCTTAACTATTTATGCTAAGCTGCAAGGTCATGATCGATTGGTGGCTTTGCATCAAAAAGCTTGGCAACAATTATGGCAAACCGATATTGTTATTGAGGGCGATCCGCAGGCTCAACAAGATGTACATAGCATGTTATACCATATGTATGCATTCAACCGTGAAGGAACGGCTAATAGCCCTTCTCCAATGGGCTTAAGCGGTTTGGGGTACAATGGACATGTTTTTTGGGATACCGAATTATGGATGTTTCCTGCGCTGTTGCAATTGCAACCGCAAATTGCCAAAGGGTTGGTGGAATATCGGTTTGAAAGATTAGAAGCTGCCAAGAGAAATGCATTTGGTAAAGGTTATCGCGGAGCGATGTTTCCTTGGGAAAGTGCAGCTTCGGGCGTGGAAGAAACGCCCGTTTGGGCATTAAGCGGCCCGTTTGAACACCATATTACCGCCTGTGTGGCCATTGCTGCTTGGAATTATTATTGTGTTACACAAGATAAAAAATGGTTGCGCGAAAAAGGATGGCCCTTGCTAAAAAATACAGCCGACTTTTGGGCGAGTAGGGTAGAAAGAAATGGAGAAGGACATTACGATATTAATAATGTGGTAGCTGCGGATGAATGGGCCGAAAACGTAGATAATAACGCATTCACCAATGCTGCAGCTCGTGCTAACTTACAATTTGCTACACAGGCTGCCGGATTATTGGGTGAAACAGCCGACCCCGATTGGATGTTGGTAGCGCAAAATATTCCGATTTTAAAAATGCCGGATGGCGTTACAAGTGAACATGCCACTTACAAAGGGGAAGGCATTAAACAAGCCGACGTTAATTTGCTAGCCTATCCGCTAAAAGAAATTACTGAACCCAACCAAGTTAAAAAGGATTTAGATTATTATGCTAAACGTGTACCTAATGAAGGAACACCTGCCATGACACAAGCTATTTTTGCGCTTTTATATGCCCGTTTGGGCGATGGAGAAAAAGCGTATCACTTTTTTCAAGATGCGTATTTGCCCAATCTAAATCCGCCATTTAGGGTAATTGCAGAAACCAAAGGCGGTACCAACCCTTATTTTGCTACCGGAGCGGGCGGTATTTTACAAACCCTACTCAATGGTTTCGGTGGATTGGAAATAACAGCCGAAGGCATAAAACAAATTAAATCAACGCTGCCCAAACATTGGAAACGACTAACCTTAAAAGGAATCGGTGTTGAAAAGAAAACTTACCTAATTCAATAAGCTGAATGACCCCGGAAAACTAACCGGGGTCATTTTTTATATGGTATTTTAAGCCCACCTTTACTTAAAATACCGCATATGAAAAAGTATGGCTTGTTGGCCGCACTTCTTTTCTTCTTCGCGAGTTGTGGCCCTTCTATTCGAATTACTACCGATCGTGATACGCAAGTTTCTTTGTATGATTTTCATACCTACAATTGGCAACCATTGGCGCAAATTGAAGGTCGTGCCAAAGATCCGCGGTGGTACAATGAATTAAATGACCAACGTATCCGGCAAGCCGTGGATAATGCCATGCAACAACAAGGGTTTGTTTTAAAAGAAGGCGAGGCCGATTTGCAATTACATTATCATTTATTAGTCGAACTTAAATCCGCCTACCAATCCGATCCATTCGGACAAATTCCGGCTGAGCAACATCAGTTGCCACGGGCATATGCTTTTCAGTATCGCGAAGGGTCATTAATTATAGATATCATGCACGTTCCAACCAATCGGCTCGTTTGGCGCGGAACAGCTACAGATGTTATTACCCCAAGTATTACTGATAATATCGAAGCCGCTATTAAACTGGCAGTTCAAAAACTGTTCAAAAAAATGGCTGCCGATATTCCTCACTAGTTGCTCTCCGGTATTGAAATTACGCTTGCCTAATAAATAGGAAGGCGATTTTGGCGCCGATATTGGCCAAAAGCCCAAGCGCAAACGGTTGAATTGCCCTTTTTTAAGAAGATTTTGCAAGAAAGATGAAAGCTTGAAAATATTATTATAAATTAGCGGTTGCTAACGATGAGAAAGCTAACTGCCATAATACTTTTAATTGTATTCACCTTTAATATGGTGGGGTATCGGTGGTATTTTAATTA
>JBJOQA010000166.1:0-2708 GCA_046050225.1 Bacteroidota bacterium
AAAAACCATTTAAGATTACTTTAGCCGTGCCCGAAGTTTTATCTCGAGCAATATCCAATACATCATCTAATAGCTCCAAGTATTTTTGATAGGGCACGAGCGCCGCTCCGGTTGCCGATAAAATCGTCCAATTTACATTGCCCGCAACCATATGGTTTTTAACACGTGTAACGCCCAAGTCAATTCCACCATTGGAAGCGCTCACACTTAAGTTTCTTACGGCTGGCGTAGATTTAAAAGGCGACATTAAATCACCCGGATTTACCGGTACTACAAAATCAAATGGTTTCTGTTCATCAGGAAAATTGATATACGCAATATTGAGTAAAACACGCGGCACTTCAGGTAAATCCGGTATAAACTCCGTAACTGCATCCGCCACCGGCGAACTATTATGTGGCGTATTGATGGTAATGAGTTTGTGAATGAATCCTTTACCATAAGTTTTGTATACAGGGTTATTAAAAAACTTATCGGGGTACCAATTAATCGCACTACGCGCCATTAACCCACCCATACTATGACAGATATAATCCAACTGATTAGCCGCGTACCCCATTTTGCGAATCATTTCAATATTACCCGGCAAGGAATTCAATTTTTGTCCGGGATCAGTACCGGCCAACAACAACAGGGCATTATCTCTAAAAGCTGCACTTCCCCCCATGGTAAGCGAACGTTTATGCCTGAATAAAGGACTGCTGTTAAAAGGTATTGAACCGTCATGCCTAAAATTATCCCAGGCACTGGGTGCACCGGCCAAACCATGCACCATTACAATGGGTGGACGCGCAATTTTAATATCGGTTTCAATAGAATCAGCCTGATTGCTACGGTAGGTGAATTTTACGATTAAGGTATCGGATCGTTCTCCTAATTGAACATAGGGGCCTAAATTGCTACGACTAAAATCTTCCGGCGAAAGATACCAAAACCAATATTGACCTAATGCGGTGCTATCGGTACGTTTTGCTTTAAATGCACCTCCGGTGGAAGCTTCATCACTGTAACTCGTTATATTGGAGGCAACTTTTAATCGACCTAACAGGGAAGCATTTTTAGAAGAATCTTTAAATCGAACTTCAACCTCTTTAATAATATTGGTATCCGGCAAACCCTTGTAAATTTTTAAATATAATCGAGAAACCCCATCGGCAACTACGCCTTTGGGTTGCACACCTGCCGGCGCCGGTGCGCTGTAATCCCAAGTCAAATCCACTTTAATTTTTGTATCTTTTTTCCAAAACGCTATACCTGCATCTGTGCTAATCAAAATTCTTCCGCCGAGAGAATCTATACAAATGCCTTTAATGTTGTTGGATGGTAACCCATTGGCCGTGGTATACAAAGTGTAATTGGAAGCTGTGTTGAGCGGTCCGCCATTATAAACAAGCATCCCCACAGATGTGCCGATATAAACCTTGCCAGAAAAATCACTGGTAATGGCATTGGCATTTACGCTTGTGCCGGTAGGTACAATATCCGGCATGGTTAATTGTTGCCAAGTACCATCATAAACATAAATACCTACACCGCCCGACATACCAATCCAAACACGGTTATTATTATCAAAATGAATGGCACGAACAGAGAAGGTTGCCGGTAAAATGCAATTGGTATTATCAAAACTCCCCAATAAGGCATCGGTGGTGGCGCTGTATCGCAAAATTTGGTTTTTACCAAAATTGAGAGCAGCAAATGCCCACACCTCACTGCTATTACCGCCAATAGCTTGTATACTACTGGTTGAACTTGCCACTTCTATACCGGCGGATATCGTTCTAAAACCCGGACTGTCCACAGCCATTCCTCTGCCTACCGCACCCGGATTAGGCGTCCCGCCAGTGAGAGAACCCATGCAGGCTGTCCAAACCCTGTTATGAGGATAGGTTACCGTTTGCGCATTATTTACAAAAACAGATTTCACATAACGTGTAGGCATACCACCTCCACCCGAAGCCGGCGTAACGGCATAATAGCGCGTGGTGAAGTTAGTGTCTGCAAAATAATTCAAACCGCCGGTGGTGGCTTGTACACCGGTATGTCCGTACTGTCCAATCCATATACCACCATTTTTGTCGGTTTTGATATCCCCAATATTGTTATTAAGTAAAAGAGGCGCCTTTGTCCAATTTGTACCATTGAACTTAAATAAACCCAAATTTGAGGTGCCTACCCAAATATGCCCAGCTTTGCCCACACCTATTGCTGTAAAACTGTTAGTAGTTAATGCTGGCGTATTGGTTGAATTAAATAAGGTAAGATTCATGGTGGTCTGACCATGCACTTTTGTATACCCCAAAAACAAGAACGCGAAAACAATGGCTACATGTTTCATGTTGAATTCAATCTTTTAGATTTAAAATGTTGGGGATATTGAAAATTAGTAGAAGCGCGTGTTATAACGGCTTTGTTGGCTGAAGGGTAAAGTTAGTTTTAAACAACGTGAGAACCTACAAAAATGCACTACCCATTTATAGGTAAAATTGCCTATTGCCAAAATCTAAATTCTGAAAATAAAGGGCGACGCAACATGTGCAGCTTCCATTGTATCTTGCACAACTTAAATTTTATGTCACTTAACAATGATTCCATCAAAACACGATTTGAAGCGCTTACCGGCGCCAGATGGCTTTTTGCGAGCATGGTTTTTGTATATCACAATCGGAAATATTGGCGTGATAAAATTCCGGGTGAATTACTGCGAT
>JBJOQA010000167.1:0-5886 GCA_046050225.1 Bacteroidota bacterium
GCCTTTTGCAACACTTCAATTTCTTCCTTGATTTTGATGGAACGCAAATCTTTTAAAATTGGGGCGCTTCTTTTATACTGGTGTAAAGGATAACGCGCCCGCATTTCTTGCGCATAACGATAATCACGCACGGCCACTAAATTGGCTTTGCGATCATTTTCATTACTGTTTAAATAAATTGTTTCTGCTAAGTGAATCCAAGGTTGTAATACACCATCTAAAATGTCTAAATATATTACGGTTGAAATGCCCGACATTTGAGCCGCTTCATTTGCACGTAAACGACGGCCATCCCACTTTTCTTTTAATTCATTGGGGCGAACTACCACTAATACTTCGCGATATTTTGGATCGGGATTATCCGGAAATAAAATCAGCATTGTATCTTCTTGCTCAATACCTGTAAGCCAGAATAGATCAGAGTTTTGTTTAAATTTAAATATTTGATCACCATTGGTGGGCAATTCATCATTACTGTTAAAAATAGCAATCGAATTCTTTTCCATGCGCGCTACAAAACGCTTACGGTTTTTAGTGAAAATTGCCGGATTGAGTGGAAGATATTTCATATAATCGTTTAATATATAAGGTTAGACAGTCTTGATTGTCTTAATGATTAATAAACTGTTTTGTCGGTTTTGTTCTGCCAAGCTTCAAAAACTTTTAAAGCGTGCGCACGACCAATCGGTTTGATGGGGATTTTTCTTTGTTCGATGTCTACCGTCATTTCATCATAAATCATACTGTCGTCAAATCCAATAGCAGCAGCATCATTTCTGTTGTTGGCATAATATACCACTTTTGGACGCGCCCAATAAATGGCACCTAGGCACATGGGGCAAGGTTCGCAAGAAGTGTAAATTTCGCAATCTTCTAATTGAAAAGTATTCAAGTTTTTGCAAGCGTCTCTGATGGCAGTAACTTCAGCATGTGCGGTGGGGTCGTTTGAAGAGCTTACTTTATTATTACCTCTACCCACTATTTCATCATTTTTTACCACAATGCAGCCAAATGGCCCTCCTTCATTGTTGTTCATTCCATTCTCAGAAAGCCGAATCGCTTCCAACATAAATTTTTCTTCTCTAGTCATAATTTTAATTCAGTTGTAAATATACAGCTACTCTATAATGAAAATTACGTTTTTTAAACAAACCAATCAATTTTACACTTGTTAAAAGGTGATTTGTATAAAGTATGTTTAATTGTGATGTGTACGGTAATTCAAATGGGCTACGCCTAAATGGCCGCATTCGTTATTTCTGTGAACATATCAGCAGGGCATTGTATCTTTGAGACTATTGACTTTTCTACTATTTAAAACAAAGATTTTGAAATTTACAGAATTTGGATTTGACGACAGATTGATGGATGGGATTGATGCCAGTAATTATGAAAATGCCACGCCCGTACAAGAACAAGTAATTCCGCATGTAATTGCGGGTAAAGATGTGATTGCCAGTGCACAAACGGGTACAGGAAAAACAGCCGCTTTTTTATTACCACTCATTCATAATATTTTACAAGAACCTCCGCAACAAGAGAGCATTACTGCATTGGTAATTGTGCCCACGCGTGAACTGGCCATACAAATTGCACAGCATTTGGAAGGATTATCCTATTTCACCTCCGTGAGTTCTATTCCGGTTTATGGCGGTGGCGATGGTAATGTTTTTATTCAAGAAAAGAAGGCATTAAGCGCTGGCGCAGATATCGTGGTATGTACGCCGGGTAAAATGATTGCCCATATTAACATGGGTTATGTGAAGTTTAAAGGGTTGAAATATTTGGTGTTGGATGAGGCCGATCGGATGTTAGATATGGGCTTTTATGACGATATCATGCGTATTATTCAAGAGTTACCGGCAAAAAGACAAAACCTCTTGTTTTCAGCCACGATGCCGCATAAAATACGGGAGATGGCGCGTAAAATTTTGCATGAGCCGGTAGAAATTAATATCTCTATCAGTAAACCGAATGAAAAAATTACTCAACTAGCCTATTCGGTTTATGAATCTCAAAAAATACCGTTGGTAAAGCATGTGCTAACCCAAAAGGATTTTAATTCGGTATTGGTGTTTTGTAGCAGCAAAAGCAGCGTGAAACAATTAACCCAACAGTTGAAGCGTGCTAGATTATTAGTAGATGAAATTCATAGCGATTTAGAACAAGGCCAACGTGAAGAAGCATTGATGTTTTTTAAAAGCGGACGATTAAAAGTATTGGTAGCAACTGATATTTTAAGCCGTGGGATTGATATCGATAATATCGATTTGGTGATTAATTACGATGTTCCTCATGATGGTGAAGATTACGTGCATCGTATCGGTCGTACCGCACGTGCTGCCGCATCAGGTACAGCCATTACTTTTATCAGTGACAAAGAGCAACACAAATTTGCCCGAATAGAAAAATTGTTGAATAAAGAAGTGCCTAAAGCCGAAGTGCCTGCCGAATTTGGAGAGGCACCTGCTTATGCTCCTAAGCCAACAGGTGGTGGTAGATCATTTGGCGGTGGCGGAAATGGCAGCGGTAAACGTAAATGGCAACCTAAAGGTGGTGGAAAAGGAAGGCCATCGCAGCAAGGCGGCGGACAACATCGCGGCCCTGCTGCCGGTTAATCCATTATTCAAAAATCAATTTACTTTTTCCGTCGATATTGGTTCTTTTGTCAAACACAAAATCAAAGTAAGCTGCACCGTCTTTCTGACCGCTTACCTGCAATTGCGCACGACCATATTCCTGATTATTTTCATCTAACACTTTCAACATCACTTTACGGTTAAAGTTTTGGGTGAAAATGATATAGGTATTAAGCACATTATCTTTTCCATCATTCGCATTGGATAAAGTGATTTTACCCGTGCTGAAACCTTGTTTTTTTAGGTCGTCGGATAGGCTAATTTGGAAGGCCAAACTTTTTTCAACTCCCTTTTCTAAACCATTTACAAATTCGGTACCGGCCTTACCCACCACTTCTCCTGATTTATGAACGGTTTCTTTGGCTTTATTGCCTGCCCAATCGCATGAGATGCAGATAGGCAAAAGAAGTATCACTAATATTTTGTACATATATTTTTTTGTTGAAGGTAAAACAACAATATAAAGTAAGAAACAAAATTGGTGTTAAATCTGTCTTTTTATGGTTTTTTAACCTGGTTCAAGATCGGGGCATAGCTGCTATATTTGTAAAAAATATTTTATCTCCAACGAGCAGCATATATTATCTAATCCAATTGAGTATCTGAAGGGTGTAGGCCCGCTTCGGGGCGATTTACTGCGAAAGGAGGCTAATATTTTTACTTTCAAAGATTTGTTGGAATATTATCCTTTACGCCATTTAGATAAAACCCGCATCGATGCGATTGCCCAAATTTCACCCATGCAAGAGTATGCGCAAATTGCGGGCAATATTACCGGGTTTAACGTATCGGGAGAAAAGCGCGGAAAGCGTTTGGTGGCTTCCATCAGAGATGCTAGTGGTGAAATGGAATTGACTTGGTTTCAGGGCATCAATTATGTAGAAAAAATATTGGAAGTGGGTAAGCCTTTTTTGGTATTTGGACGATTAACTTTTTTCAATGGCAGACCTCAATTGGTTCATCCCGAATTAGAAGATTATATCCCTGCGAAAGCTGGTGTACGTAAGTTTTTGGATCCCATCTATCCATCTACCGAAAAATTAAAATTACGGGGCCTCAGCGGTAGGGCAATTGCTAAATTAACGGCTGCCTTGTTTCAATTGTTGAAGCCTGAAGATTTGCCCGAATCTTTACCCGAATCTATCCGTAAACAATATCGGTTTATTGCTCGTTGGGATGCTTATGCCAACATTCACTTTCCGGCAAGCGAGGAAATGTATACACATGCAGTTCGTCGATTAAAATTTGACGAATTATTCTTTGCGCAATTGCGATTAGGTTTAATTCGTAGCGAACGCAATCGGCATAGTAGAGGTTGGTCGTTTGAAAAAGTAGGAGATTTATTTAACGGGTTTTATGCCCATCATTTACCATTTGAACTTACCGGCGCACAAAAAAGAGTGCTCCGTGAAATAAGAAAAGATACAGGCAGCGGCAAACAAATGAACCGCCTCTTACAAGGAGATGTGGGGAGCGGTAAAACGATGGTGGCATTATTGAGTATGTTAATTGCGGCAGATAATGTTAGGCCGGATGATGGTTGTCATTTTCAAAGTGTATTAATGGCGCCTACCGAAATTTTAGCGCAACAACATTATTTGGGTATCTCAGGATTATTGCAACATCTTCCCGTGAACGTTGAAATTTTAACCGGTTCTACGAAGGCAAAAGATCGAAGAAGAATTTTGGCTGCTTGTGAAGATGGTAGTTTGCATATTTTAATAGGTACCCATGCCGTGATTGAAAACAATGTACAGTTTAAAAATTTAGGATTTGCCGTGGTGGATGAGCAACATAAGTTTGGGGTTGCCCAGCGGGCTAAACTGTGGGAGAAAAATCAAATTCCACCGCATGTGTTGGTAATGACGGCAACACCTATTCCACGAACGTTGGCCTTAACGGCGTACGGTGATTTAGATTATAGTGTAATTGATGAATTACCCCCTGGCCGGCAGCCGATTTTAACTACGCATCGATTTGAACATCGGCGTCCGCAAGTAATGGATTTTGTTAGAGAAGAAATTGAAAAAGGGCGACAGGCTTATTTTGTATATCCATTAATTGAAGAATCCGCAAAACTCGATTATGAAAATTTAATGAAGGGTTTTGAGGAAGTGAAATCTTTTTTTCCGGAGCCAAAATTTTGGATTAGTATGGTGCATGGTCGCCAAACCCCCGAACAAAAAGCGGTAAATATGGACCGATTTGTAAAGCATGATACCCAAATTATGGTAAGCACAACCGTAATTGAAGTAGGGGTGAATGTGCCTAATGCCTCGGTAATGGTGATAGAAAGTGCCGAAAAATTTGGTTTGTCGCAGTTGCACCAGCTACGCGGAAGGGTGGGAAGGGGAAGCGAAAAAAGTTTTTGCATTTTATTAACAAGCAATAAAATTTCGCAGGAAGCAAGGCAAAGATTGAAAGTTTTATGTGATACAAATGATGGATTTATTGTGGCCGAAAAAGATCTTGAAATTCGCGGCCCGGGCGATATTGAGGGTACCCGGCAAAGTGGTGAATTAAACTTTAGGCTAGCTAGTATCGTCAATGACAAGGCGATGCTGGAAGCTGCTAAAATAGCCGCCGGAAATATAATTGATATAGATCCTGATTTAAGTATGGCAGAAAATTTGCCGATAAAAAACTATTTGCAGGCACAGAAAGGGAAAACTGTTTGGAGTAAAATATCCTAATCTATTGCAACCTTTCTAATCGTTTACATGTTAGTTAAAGAAATCAGAATATATTTAAAAAAGGCAACCATTTATATTGCTGAAGGGTTGTTGTAAGTAGAAGGTTCTTACCTCGTAATTGCAGAAAGATAAACCATCAAATGAATAGGTTTAATTTGTAACTTGTATAAAATTTGACAGATTGGCACGCCCTGAAACATTTACATATCGCATTTTAACAACAATTTCATTATTGATGCTGTCTGTTATTTCAAGCGCTCAGGTTCAATTTATTGAAAATAAAGGGCAATGGGATGCAGGTTTTCAATTTAAGTCAGATGTGCCTTCCGGTGCTTTTTTTCTACACAACAATGGCTTTACGGTTTTGCAAAATAATCCGGATGATATGGATGCCTTGCAGTTAAAAATGCATGGGCATAGCAGCAAAGAAGGAAAAGAAGAATATGTATTAAATAATAACCCGATTACAATAAGGTCGCATGCCTACCGAGTTAATTTTATTGGTGCTTCTGTAAAAGCAATAGCAAGTCCCGATAAAATATTACCTACTTATA
>JBJOQA010000168.1:0-4991 GCA_046050225.1 Bacteroidota bacterium
ACCCAAACAAAACGAATGGTAAAGTGCTTGGACAATTGATGATATTGCTTCCATAAATCGGGGTTTTTCTTCCCTCCCTTAAAATTGGTTTTAATCCAATTGTTGAGCCATCCTTTTTCAACGGCATTTACTACATACTGACTATCTGAATAAACCGTAACCGGGATATCTCGATTTTTAATTGCTTCCAAGCCTTTTATTACAGCCAAAAGTTCCATTCGATTGTTAGTTGTTAATCGATAGCCTTGCGATAGTTCTTTTCGATGTTGGCCAAAAATTAGCAATGCGCCATAACCTCCAGCACCGGGGTTTCCTCTCGATGACCCATCGGTATATAATAAAATTTGGCTCATTTATATTTTACACGTTTAACTTCCTTACAATATTGATTGAGATATAAATCATCTAAGGCCACGTATTCAAACTTTTTAAAAACCATGGTATTGAATTTATACCCCATGATTTTGGGTTTAAAATTCATAACAAATGAAGTTGGCAAAACAACTCTATTATTAGTTGCTTTTTTTAGGCTTTTATAAATCATTTCCGAACAGTATAAACTATCGTCTGATTTTAAATTAAAAAAAACATCAAATGGAATCCCCTTTTCATGACCTTTTACAAAAATCTCATGTAAATTATCTCGCTCAGTGGCGTTCAGTTGGTAGTTGAACAAACCAAACCCGGTTTTCTTTATGGGATTAACAAAAGTATCAAAAGCATCGCGGCGAATAGTGCCACTCGGGTTTTCTAATCCAGTCATGCTATGATAGACAAAGAAGTCGTTATTCTCTTTAAATAATATTCCTGCATGCGAAAAAGCTTTTTCTTTTTTTGAAAAATTTTGTAAGGTCAGGCTTTCATAATCATCATCACTACGCATGATGAGCATGCCATCCATCAGCAAACTTTTTGCACTTGCAATATTTTTTTTAGCACTATCTAGTTGTGCAGGTGAAAGTGCAGATAAAGTAGATTGAAATTGTTCATTGCCTTCCACCGTTCCGGCTGCCGTAATTATAACAGGTTTTGAAGTGTCATTCATTGTTTGCTTGCTAGTATTATCCTTACAACTAACAACCAAACAACTAATAATTGCTAAAACAGAAATGGATTTTACCATTGAATCGAAGGAATTAACTTGTAAAGTTTAGAGAAAAAAAAAGGACTGTCTCACAAGAGTACAGTCCTTTTTAATACGTATCAAAAATTATTTTACGCTAGAAATAAATTCAAATTTATCAACAGCAACACCAAGGCCATTTGCACCACCCGGTCCGCCGTTTGGTACATAATAACGGAAAGCTACTCTTGATTTTCTGGCAGTTGGCAAACCGGTAATAGTGGCTTCGTATAAAGTCCATTCTCCCGGATAAGCTTCTAAATCATAGGTTGGATTAATATCTAACAAAACGGTGGTAAAGTTACCAACGCTGCTTGTATCACGACCAACATCTGCTGAACTGTTAACCGCATTTAAACGTACTTCCAAACGATCAGGCGCTACAGCCGGATTATCGTAGGTACGTGTATAGAATTTAATTTTGTCACCATTTTTCATGGTTACTGCAGGCGAAATTAACCAATTACTACAATTTGCAGTACCTGATCCACACTCAGAAGTTGTCATGATAAAATCTGTGCCTGAAATAGCCGGGTTAGCTCCTAAACCGGCTCCATATAAAAAGTTGAATGGAACACCTGTTTTGCCTGGCTCATATCCATGATACATAGAAATATAATTAAATCCTTGTATCCAGCTAATAGTACCCAAAGGTTTTGTATTATTTGCAATTACCCATCCGCGGCTCACTACCTTACCGATAGTATCAAACTCCTCTGTGAAAGAATAGTCAGTACTAACCGGCGCAGCCTCATTTTTAGAACATGAAACAAAAGCAACAGAGCAGGTTACAGCGATACCAACCAAAAAAGCGAATTTATTTTTCATTTGAATTTGTTTTGAAATAGAAAATTTGTTGTTTTCACTAAGCAAAGCCTAGTATTTGCTAACAAAAGTTGAATTCTTACTTGTTACTTGATTGATATGAAATTTCATCCAATCCCAAAACCGTTCTGTGAATTTGAGTATAAATGGTATCAAAATCATTTGGATCAATTCTTGAACGAACCAATGGTGCTTGATCTTGTAAGAAATATCTAAAACCAAAACGACCTTGAACCGGTTCTACTAAACCTGCAACTTGGCCTTCAAAGCGTGTCCATTCCGTTGGAAATGCATTGGCTGGATTTGTTGCAAAATTTGCATAAGTTGGATTAATATCTACCAATTTAATGGTAAAGTCACCGGTATTATTAACACCTGTTCCAACATTTAAAGAATTGGTTTTATTTACCCATAATTGCAAACGAGATAAGCCTTTAGATTGAGCATAAAACACAATCTTATCGCCATTTTGAATCGTTAATTCAGGAGAAACTAACCAGTTGCTTACATCATGAGCACCTAATACATCACCGCTAGCTACGCTAATTGCTGCATAACCATTAGTAGCACGTTGAGATGCAAATGCGTTAGCCCAGTAACGTTGCGGAAATGGTGCAAAAGGAAACTGTAACGAATCTAATGTGTATTGTGCTTGATCCCAATCCGGACCATACTTAACTACATAATTGTTAGAACCAAAATTCGGTGCTTCAGCAACATCGTACCAAATACGTCCTGTTGGAAAACTCTTATTGATTTTTCTCCAACCACGTGAAATTGCTTCATCAAAATTGTCGAAACTTTCAGTAAAAGACTGATCAGGAATAGGTGATTTGCTGGTTAAGCTACTATCATCTTTACAGGATTGTAATAACACGAAAGACAGCGCAGAGTACGCAATGAGGCTTCGTAGTGTTCTTTTTCTCATAAATTGTATTAATTCAAAAAATGTATTGGTGTTAAAACCGGCGTGAAATTAAGTATTTTTTTTACAAACCTTGCATTTTACCGCGAAATATTACCCACTACATATAAATATATTTATTATACTTGAAATACACCGGTTTGAAACGCTTCTGTTAGAGGATTTTGATTGGCCGCCTCAATGCCCATACTGATCATTCTTCGGGTTTCTCCCGGATCTATAATTGCATCTACCCATAGTCGGGCGGCTGCATAATACGTGGTAGTTTGCTTATTGTAGCGATCTTTAATTAAGTTGAGCTGCGCAGTTTCTTCCGCTTCGGTAATTATTTTCCCTTGTGCCTTTAAAGAAGCTACTTGAATTTGTAATAAGGTTTTGGCTGCTTGTTCTCCGCCCATTACCGCGATTTTTGCCGTTGGCCAGGCATAAATAAACCTCGGATCGTAAGCTTTTCCACACATGGCATAGTTGCCAGCTCCATAACTATTGCCAGTAATGATGGTAATTTTGGGTACAACCGAATTGGCCACGGCATTAACCAATTTTGCGCCATCTTTAATAATTCCTGAATGTTCGCTTCTACTGCCCACCATAAATCCGGTTACATCTTGCAAAAACACTAAAGGAATTTTCTTTTGATTGCAATTCATAATAAATCGTGCAGCTTTGTCGGCGCTATCATTATAAATTACGCCACCTAATTGCATTTCTCCCTTTCTACTTTTTACTATTAAACGTTGGTTTGCTACAATACCTACCGCCCAACCGTCTACTCGGGCATAGCCGCAAACAATCGTTTTGCCATAATCCTCCTTAAACTGATCAAAACTATTAGCATCTACCATGCAATGTATAATATCTACCACATCATAGGGTTTGTTATTACCCTCGCTCATGATGCCATAAATATCTCCGGCAGGCCTTGCCGGCGCAATGGGCGCTATTCTGCTAAATCCTGCGGTGGCAGGACTAGCTAATTTATTCATGATTTTTTTTACCTGATCTAAACAGGCTTGTTCGGTATCGAAACGATAATCAGCAATCCCGCTTAATGCGGTATGCGTTTCGGCACCGCCTAAAGTTTCGGCATCAATATCCTCTCCTATAGCCGCTTTAACTAAATAAGGTCCTGCTAAAAAAATAGAGCCGTTGCCGGTTACCATCAACGTTTCATCGCTCATAATGGGTAAATAAGCACCACCGGCTACACAAGCTCCCATCACTGCTGCAATTTGCGTAATTCCCATTGCACTCATTCGTGCATTATTACGAAAAATACGACCGAAATGCTCCTTATCCGGAAAAATTTCATCCTGCATGGGCAAATAAACACCGGCACTGTCTACCAAATAAATAATCGGTAAATGGTTTTCCATGGCAATTTCTTGCATGCGTAGGTTTTTCTTGCCACTAATAGGAAACCACGCTCCTGCTTTTACGGTTTGATCATTGGCCACCACAATACATTGCCTACCACTCACATATCCAATTACACTTACCGTTCCGCCAGCCGGGCAACCTCCCTGTTCTTCATACATTTCATAGCCTGCAAATGCACCAATTTCAATAAATGGTTTTCCGGCATCTAATAAATAGGTAATTCTTTCGCGGGCAGTAAGTTTATTGCGTTCGTGTTGTTTTTCAATAGATTTTTTACCGCCGCCTTCGTATATTTTTTCGAGTTTGCGTTTAACATCGCTCCATGCCAATTTCATGGCATCCTCGTTTTTATTGAAAGTTATATCCATATAGCAATTTGTAACAAATGTAGTAGTTTAATAGTTTCACTTGAACACTTCCTGAAGAATAAAATGCAGTAAATCCATGGAAGGAAATATCCTTTATTTTAAAAACAATACCGGTTCTATTTTTCTTATACAAAATTTGCTGCTGTAATCATTTACCGTTAAAGGTTGATGGTAAAATATAGACTGATTTCGTTTACACGCGCACCTTTTTGGCTTTTGTTTTGTAGTTTTGCGGCATGTCAAAACCTGTTATCTGTATCGGAGCTGCCTTAGTGGATGATTTATTTCACGCCCGCGAAGAAATGCTCATGCATACTACCAATGAAGTAAGCGGTACCAGAACCGCCGGCGGTGTTAGTAGAAACATTGC